>JACRQA010000015.1 GCA_016222915.1 Nitrospirota bacterium
CCCTGCTCTATGCGATTATGGCTGAAGCCGGATACTTTCCCGCAGAAACTCTCAATCATCTGAGAAAGATTGAATCTCCCCTGCAAGGGCACCCCTGCTGTAAAAAGCTCCCTGGGGTCGAGGTGTCAACGGGCTCACTCGGGCAGGGCCTCTCTGTCGCAAACGGCATGGCGTTAGGTCTCAGGCTGGATAAGAATCCGCCCCGCATATTCTGCATAATGGGTGACGGAGAAACCCAGGAAGGACAAGTGTGGGAAGCCGCGATGACAGCAGCTCATTATAAAATCGACAATCTCTGTGCTGTAGTTGATAACAATGAGCTCCAGATAGACGGTCCGGTCGAAGAGGTCATGGGGATAGAGCCGGTCCATGACAAATGGGCGGCTTTCGGGTGGCACGTTATAGATGTTGACGGGCATGATATGGAAGAAATATTGCGTGCCCTTGATGAGGCTGAAAGGACCAAAGGCAAACCTACCGTTATTATTGCAAAAACAACCAAGGGTAAAGGCGTATCGTTTTTTGAAGACAAAGTGGAATACCACGGCGTCGCCCCCTCTCATGAGGAATTCGATAAGGCGGTAAAGGAGATAAACAATGGGTGAATCAACGCAGGTAACTGAAGAAAAAATACAGGTTACGCAGAAAAAACCAAAAGCCACACGTGACGCATATGGAGAGACCCTACTTGATCTTGGCAGAAAACGTTCAGATGTCGTAGCGCTTGATGCCGATCTTTCCTGTTCAACCAAGACCGGTAAATTCGCAAAGGAGTTTCCTGACAGGTTTTTCAATATAGGCATTGCTGAACAGGACATGGTAGGCACGGCTGCCGGACTCGCACTGGCAGGGAAAATTCCATTCGCTTCCACCTTCGCGGTATTTGAAACAGGGCGTGCATGGGACCAGATAAGACTGGTAGTTTGTTATTCAAATACAAATGTCAAACTCGTTGCGACCCACGGCGGAATAACTGTCGGTGAAGACGGGGCGTCCCATCAGGCGCTTGAAGATATAGCTTTAATGCGGGCTCTTCCGAACATGACCGTGATAGTCCCCGCAGATGCTGCTGAAACAGTGTCCGTGATTAATACTGTTGCTGATTATAAGGGACCGGTGTATGTCAGGCTTGGAAGGGCGAAAGTCCCATACGTCATGCCCGATGACTACCAGTTCAAACTCGGGAAGGCATTTGTCTTCCATATAGGAAAAGATGCCAATATAGTAGCTTCAGGTATTATGGTGGACATGGCGAAAAAAGCCGCTGAAATCCTGTCTCAGGAAGGTATTGATACGGGTGTAATTAATATGTCGACAATAAAGCCCCTTGATGAAGAGACCTTGTTACGGGTTGCGGAAAGCTCAAAGATTATCGTCACTGCGGAAGAGCATTCCGTCATTGGAGGACTGGGCGGAGCAGTATGTGAATTCGTATCCGAGAAGTGTCCCGTACCGGTTAAAAGGATCGGCACTCAGGACACATTCGGCTGTTCCGGCGATCCGGACGCTCTCCTGGCCCTTCACGGACTTACAACGGGAAACATAGTCGATACCATAAAAGCGTTCTTTAAAAAATGATCGAATTCTCAAACGTAACAAAATATTATGAAGATGATGTTGTATTCAAAGATGTTACGTTTACAATCGATAAAGGTGAACTCGCTTTTATAACAGGACCCAGCGGTGCAGGCAAGACAACGCTGCTTAAACTGATTTACTGTGATGAACGTCCTGATAAAGGCCAGATAGTTGTAGCCGGATGGGACATAGGCAAGCTGAAACAAAAAACAATCCCCTATTTGAGAAGAAATGTCGGGATTGTCTTTCAGGACTTCAGGTTATTATCAAACAGGACGGTTTTTGATAATGTGGCCCTTGCCCTGAGGATCCACTATATGAATGCCTCAACTATCAAAGAAGATGTAACCGCCGTGCTGAAAGAGGTCAAACTGGGCCACAAGGCAAATACATATCCGCAGCATCTTTCCGGAGGAGAGCAGCAGAGAGTTGTAATAGCCAGGGCCATGGTATCAAAGCCTACGGTCCTGCTTGCGGATGAGCCTACCGGCAACCTCGATATAGATAATTCACAGATCATCATGGGCCTTTTCAGAGAGATCAATGCGCGCGGCACCACTGTTTTGATCGCAACGCACAATCAAGAGCTTTTCCACGGGACCGGAAGAAGGGTCTTCTTTATAAAAGACCATAGTATAGAAAAGGAAGGAATCGGTTGAAAGCATTTATATATTCTTTCCAATCTGTCTTTCGCAGCCTCTGGCATGAGAAGTGGATCAATCTGCTGACGATTTTGTCCGTGAGCATCGGGCTTTCACTCGTGACGGCATTTATCATGCTCACGATCAACATGGATTCCGTCATTCAACGCTGGGCCAAGAACTTCGGTCTTGTCGTATATCTCAAAGCAAATGTCAGCTCTGCGGAAGAAACGTCACTGAAAAACCTGTTTTCCCAGGACGATGACATTATAGAAATAAAATATATATCAAAAGAGCTCGCACTCAAAGAACTCCGTGCCACACTGGGGGCCAATGAACTGATTCTTGAAGGCCTTAACGAAAATCCGCTCCCTTCATCGTATGAGCTCACCCTTAAAAGTAACCTGCTGGACCCCGAACGCGTCAAAAGAAAAGCCTCTCTGATTGAGCATATGTCCGGGGTTGAAGAAGTACAGTATGGCGAAAAATGGCTGTCATCATTATATACGATCTCAAAAGCGATGAAGGCCGTCACAATCATTGTCGGGGGCGCAATTTTTATCGCCATTGCATTTATGACTTACAGCACTATAAAAATCTTTTTCTACCGAAGAAAAGATGAGATCGAGACACTCAAACTCCTTGGCGCAACCAGAATTTTCATCAGGCTCCCGTTCCTGTTGGAAGGTCTTATCATCGGTCTTCTGGGCGGCATCATCAGCTCTCTTGCGATATTCGGCATTTACTCATTTACCAGCTTAAAAGTCATTGAATTTCTCCCTTCCGTCAGGTTGTTCATGACATCTTTCCCTTTTCAGGTGTATATTATCGTCCCTCTCGCGGGCGCTGTTGTCAGTGTTATTGGAAGTCTTATCGCAGTTGGGAAAATAAGGTACTAGGTCAGGAGATAGAATTCTTAAAATGCTAAATAAGAAGTTGCCGGCAGGAATATCGCTTCTTATTTTCTTATTAGTTGTCCTCCCGGTCGTGACCCCTGATTTCAGCTCGTCTGAGGCAGCAGATCCCAAAAAGAAACTCTCCGATATCGAAAAAAAAATCGAAGAGAAGAAACAGCAGGTCAGGGAAACCATCAAAAAAGAAAAGTCCGTTATGGAGAATATCGAAGATATCAGCGAGAGTATAAAAAAGAAAGAGCAGGAGCTTAGAAGCTACGACAACCGCATATCTCAGCTTATTTCCGCAAAGGACTACCAGGACCTCATCAAAAAAAGCAGGTACATCAGTTTAATCGCGCATTATGACAGCAAAGTAATTAATCAGTTCAGCTCTGACATAGAAGGGCTTGTTCCCAAGAAGCAGGAGCTCGAAGCGTTGAATGAGAAATTAAACGCTGATAGAAGAGCTACAAGGGAAATGCAGAAGGCCCTGCAGGCAGATCGTGATAAAAAGGACAAATTACTTGCGTCGATCAGAAGCAAACGGCAGGCCTATGAAAAAACAATCGAGGAGCTTGAGGAATCATCAAAGAAACTGCGCAAGATGATAGAGAGTCTCAGAGAGAAAGACCTGCCGAAGTCCATCACGGGGAAGGGGTTTGCATCATTGATGGGACGTCTGCCCTGGCCCGTTGCCGGAAAAGTGGCGGTCCCATTCGGACAATATAAAGACCCGGTATTCAATATAACGGTCTTTAAAAACGGAATAGAGATACAGCCGCAGCAGGATGAAAAGCCTAAAGCCGTGGCCGGCGGCCGGGTCGTTTATGCCGACTGGTTTAAGGGTTATGGCCTGCTATTGATAATAGATCATGGTAGTGGCTATCATAGTTTATACGGCAACCTTTCGGAGATTTTTCTCAATACGGGTGATATACTAATCCAAGGAGCCGTGGTAGGAAAAATCGGCAAATCGGAACTTCTGACTTTTCCTACGCTGTATTTTGAAATCAGGCATAAAGGAAAACCGGTCGACCCTGTTGAATGGCTGGAAAGAAACAGCAGGGCGTCAAAAAAAATAAGGATAAAATAATTCAATATATAACATCACAGGAGGATAAATGTTAAGTCGTAAAACAGCCGTTGTCTGGATATTGATTGTTGTACTTTCGTGTGCTGGAATTCTTGTCAGTAAATGGAGCCTGGATATTGTCAATGCAGACGATGACTCTCACTATACCCGCATAAAGACATTCACGGAATCACTTTCACTGGTCAAGAAAAACTATGTGGAAGAAGTGGAAGAGAAAGAACTTGTTTATGGAGCAATAAAGGGGATGCTCAGCTCACTTGACCCGCATTCCTCTTTCATGCCTCCTGAAGCATTTAAGGAAATGCAAATCGACACCAAAGGTGAATTCGGGGGACTCGGCATTCAGATAGGAATGAAAGACAAGGCATTGACCATCATCGCCCCTATTGAAGACACGCCTGCAGACAAGGCGGGAGTTCTGGCCGGCGACATAATCATAAAAATAGACGGCGAATCAACCAAAGACCTCAGCCTTCAGGATGCTGTCTCCAAATTAAGAGGCCCCAAAGGCACAATTGTGACTATAACCATAGTCAGAGAGGGTCTGGAAAAACCGCTGGACATAAAGATAACGCGAGACATAATTAAGCTCAAAAGCGTCAAGACCAAGGTAATCGATGAGAAGATAGGGTATGTAAAGCTCACTCAGTTCCAGGAACAATCCGCGGCTGACCTGGAACAGGCATTAAAGGACCTTTCCGGGAAATCGATAAACGCGCTGATTCTCGATCTGAGGAACAATCCCGGAGGCCTCTTAAAGGGGGCCGTAGACATCACAAGCCAGTTTCTGCCGCCCGGAAAACTTGTGGTGTATATTAAGGGCAGAACCGGGGAAAAGACCGAGTTCGATACAGTCAACGGGAACAAATATTATGACTATCCTATGGTTGTTCTTGTGAATGGGGGGAGCGCGAGCGCATCTGAAATCGTGGCCGGGGCCTTGCAGGATTGGGGCAAGGCAGTTGTGCTTGGGACACAGACCTTCGGAAAAGGGTCTGTCCAGACAGTCATC
>JACRQA010000016.1 GCA_016222915.1 Nitrospirota bacterium
CATGTTGCGTTCAAGGTTGTCAACGTTGTGGTCGCTGCAGTCACCCTGGCGATCGTAGAACTCAACGACCTGGTCGAGCGTCGCCTGTCCTCCATTGTGGAAGTAAGGACCCGTGAGCTCAACGTTGCGAAGGCCGGGGATCTTGAAGGCCCCGTCAACACTGACCCTGTTGTCCACGGGACATACGGGATCAATCCCGCACTCATCCACCGGCAGCTCCGGGGCAAATTCCAGCCCGAGAAGCGCCTGCCTTGCTAAAGACAAGGGGAACGGAAAGCCCTGTGCCTCGCCTTCCCCTCTTCCTAAGTCATCCTCTGTCTGCCTAACACCGATATTGGCAAAGCCGTTATCGATAAAGCTCGTCTCAGCCGAAACCTGGAGGAAGCCGTCGACAAGTATGGTCGTTTCTTCCACTTCAATGGGCTCTTCCGACACGCTGGCAACGGAGGCGTCAGTTAGCTCCGGACCGCCGTGACAGCTCACGCAGTTGCCGGCTCCAATGGTAATCCCCAATGCAGCCTCCGCTTCTGCTATGACGGCATCCACTTCAGGGACATTGCGGCTCGTTCCGTCCGGTAGTTTCCCCCGGTTCAGGAACACTAAGAGTCCGATAAGCTGCTCTTCATCCAGCGCCCTGTTTCTACCTTGCATAAAGCGGTCTAAAGGCGTCTTGTCGGACACCAGGGTAGTCTCATACATCTGTACTGCCAGACCGAAAAACAGGGAGAAGTTGGCCTCCATCAGCCTAAAGCCGTCCGGGGTAAGCTGGTCCGAGGCCCAGTATTGGGGCTGGAAGGCCTGCCTGATCATCCTTCTGTAGGAGAGGTCAATGCCGTTTAAGCCATGTCTTGCGCCTGAAATTTCCCCCAAAACGCTGTCATTCGGGTCCACCATCTGCAAGCTAAGGGGCCTGAGGCTGAAAAGCTTACGGCCTACGAGTGGAAAGGAGCGGTCGAAAAATGACATCTCTAAGTTGCTCAACGCCGGGCCCACTGCCTGTGACGCCAGGCTGGAGTTCGGGATGAGCACCTGTTTCTGCGCCAGCTGGCCCGCCTCATTCACCCAGATCATTGCGCCTTCATCTAGCGGACCGATAGGACTGACTCCATTAAATTGGTTGTGCGCCCTGCCGTCCCAGAAGTTGGAGTGGTTGAACACTGCGTTGATCATTGTGGGGGTGTTGCGGGGCTCCACCCTGCGCACGTTGTCGTCAATTTGAAATGCAGCCGGGTTCAGGAGATTGAAAATAGGGTCCACAAAGGGACTGCCTATGTCCTCTGATACACCGGGGTTGATATCCAAGAACGTCGCAGCAAAAACACCCATGGAGGACACCACGTCGTTCGTATCGGCTAAGACCACCCTGTTGAGGAAGTTGTTCTCCTCGGGGTCCGCCAGGACATGAAGGGGGAAGTCGGTATCCACAAGGGTGTAATCAGGAGTGAACTGCGGGAACCCCGGTACACCGATAGTGTTGTTCCCAAAGAGGTCGTCTCCTGCCTTGAGTCCGGGGCTCAATTGGTTGCGGGCGCGGTTGTCGGCCCCTGCGTGAAAATGGCAGGAGGCGCACGCCTGTCCGTCGCTTCCCACCTGCATGTCCCAGAACAAGGCCTTGCCGAGGCGGATTGCCGCCTTTTGCGCTTCAGGCCCCGGCTTCAGGAACTCGTTAAGGTTTATCACTTCCGGGACCGGCGTCTTGGACAGTGAGTCCAGCCCGGCAGCAAGGGCTGCGGCCCTGACTGTTCCAGGATCAAGGGCGGCAGCCCAGGCCTGCGCTCCCCCTAATCCGAGGACGAAAACCACAAGTGTTAAAATCACGATTGATTGTTTGCAGATGTCTGCTTTGATCATTTTCATTTTTGTTGCCTCCTTTTTGTCCGTATCAAACATAAATTGAGTGAATGAAGAAACTAATTGATGTTGTGACCTCACCTCCTTTTGTCCGGCCGGGAAGACCTTGTTTACTCAAAAATCATGTTCACCATTTTTCCGATATCAAACGGCTTCTCTATACACCGCGATATTCCGATGGAGCGAAGCCTTTCCATGACAGCCGGGGTCTTCAGCCCGGAGATGACAAAGACCGGTATATGGGGGAAGTTCTTTCTCGCAAATGAGAGAAACTCATAACCGTCCATCTCAGGCATATTCAGGTCGGTTATAATGATGTCCGCCGGAAATTCGTCCATCATCTTCACCGCCTCCTTCCCGTTCTCCGCAGTAATGATTACCAAGTCCTTTTTACATCTTCCAAGTGCCTTTGCAAGATTCAAGCGGAAAAATTTGTCATCATCTATGATGAGAATGTTTTTCATTGACAATGGAAATGGCAAGAACCCTGCCGAAGGGGGAAGCTAAGGAGAAAGCCCAAATTTTCAGGCGATTACAATGCTGAGGAGGTCATCGGGTTTTTAAAAGCGGCTCAGGATGGAGGCTCAGAAAGAGCCGTGGGGTTCATTCTGAGCCATGTCTCTTATCCTTCTCTTGAGAGTGGCAAGGGATATTCCAAGGGCCTCCGCTGCCTTCATCCTGTTACGCGGGAATTGATGCAGCGCTAATTTTATCTGCCTCTTCTCCAGCTCTTCAAGTGTCACTAAACTGTAGTCCGTATCCTGGTGAAAGAGCATGCTGTTTTGCGCTGTAGCAGGACGCTCATCTGTTCTTTTCAAAAATCCGGAGGGCCTGAGCTCGTCGCCTTTCCGGAGAATTAAGGCCCGCTCCAATACGTTTTTAAGCTCCCTCACATTACCGGGCCAGTCATAGTCAATAAGCTTCTTCATCTCCGAATCAGCCAGCCTGACGTCTGTCCTCCCGGTCATTCCTTTGAGAAGATGCCCGCAGAGGGCCGGAATATCACGGGGTCTTTCCCGCAACGGAGGGACGTGTATCCGTATAATGCTCAACCGGTAATACAGGTCGCTGCGAAAAGAGCTGCCAAGGGCCTTTTCAATGTCCACATTCGTAGAGGCCATAATACGCACATTGACGTGGCGTTCGACTTCGCCTCCAAGCCTTCGCACCTTCCCGTCTTCGATGACGCCGAGGAGCTTCCCCTGAAGATGCACGGGCATATCTCCTATCTCATCGAGCAGTATAGCGCCCCTGTCCGCCATCTCAAAAAGGCCCTTTCGTGCAGATGTCGCGCCTGTAAATGCACCTCTTTCGCAGCCGAACAGCTCCGCTTCAATAAGATTGTCCGCAAGGCTTAAACAGTTTACACATATGAAAGGCTCTGCCCGCGCAGCGCTGCCGTAATGGATCGCCCTTGCCACCAGATTTTTCCCTGTTCCCGTCTCTCCCGTAATCAGCACAGGGGAATTGGAGGACGCGGCAAGCTCCACAAGCCTGTGGACCTCCGTCATGCCCTCACTATCTCCAATGATGACCGTCTTCGCGGATTCCCTCCGGCTCTGGATATGGACAAGCTCCTCGGTCCTCTTCTGTTTGAGCGCCCGTTCAATCGTCAACTGAAGGACCTTGAGATAATTATGCCCGGGGTCTTTTATCAGGTAATCGTATGCGCCTGCCTTCATCGCTTCGACGGCTATCTGCTCACTGCCTGCTCCGGTGGCAATAATGACCGGGATATCCATATTGAGCGCCAGGATGTCCAGCGCCGTACCGTCACCAAGCATGTAATCTGCAATCACAAGGTCAAAAGCCCCTGCTTTCAACTGGCCCTCCGCTTCAGCTACTGACCCGGCCATGACATATTCGTATGGAAAGCCTTCACGTTCGGCAAACCGCTTAAACGCCATCCTGTCCACTGCGTCATCTTCAATAAACAGGATCCTTGTTTTGCTCATGGTCCATTTCTCCTGACTGTAAAATAAAAAACGCTGCCCAGGCCGGCCTCTGATTCCACCCAGACCCTGCCGCCATACATTTCGACTGTCTTTTTCACCAGCGCCAACCCGAGCCCGGCGCCTTCAGATTCGTCTTTTGCCTTCAATGTCTCAAATATCCTGAATATTTTTTCGAAATTTTTTTCTTCTATGCCTGGCCCGTTGTCCGACACCCCGAGTTTCCAGTATTCACCCTCCAGGCTGCAACTGATCCGGACCACTCCTTCCGGCTTGTTTATAAACTTTATGGCATTGCTTATGAGGTTCTGGAAGACCTGTTCGATGCGCGCTCTCTGGCACATAATTACGGGCAGCTCGTCTTCAATAATTATCCTCATACTTGCGGGAGGGGAAAGCATATCTGTGACGTTTGACACAAGGCTGTTAAGGTCCACGCGCTCCTTCTCCTCGTGGCCGCACCCGGCCCGTGAATATTCGAGGATGCAGTTGATCAGCCTGTCAAGCCGTATGACCCTGTTTATAAGAAGGTCCACCTGTTCTTTGCCCTGCCTGTCGAACCTGTCCGAATAATCCGTCGCAAGCCACCCGGCAAGAGACCCGATCGCGCGAAGAGGCGCCCTCAGATCATGAGAGACCACGGATGCAAAGTCATCAAGCTCGCGGTTGGCGCTCGCAAGGTCCCTGACGAGCCGGGCCTGACTTTCTTCCGACCGCTTCCGTCTCGATTCAAGGTTCCAAAGTCCGACTGTTGCCCCGGCAATGATAAGCGACCATGCGAAGAAGATGACGATGAAAAGACGCGACGTAACGGCATAGTCGTTCTCCTGTTTCCTTTCCGCAATTTCTTCAAGGGCCTTGATCCTGCCCTGAAATTCTGTAAAAATCCGGTCAAAGCGGTTGTCCAGGTCTGAGCCGAGGCCCGCCATTGCCGGATGTGAGACACGCTGGGCAGCTACAGCGTCAAATTCGAAAAGCAGCCGGGCCGCTTCCACATTTTGTGCCACTATATCCGGATCACGTTCAGGCTGCAGGATTATGCCGTGCTCGGACTCCCCGCCGTTCAGGATCGCCTTTGACAGTCTTGCCGCATCCGCAAGGTTTGATCTTGCCATCGCCATATAGGCCTGTTTATTTTCATACAGGCCCTCTTCAAACCAGAGATGTGTTGTCGCGGCGTGTATCTGTATATCCATAAGGGAATTGGCAAGGGCATAATTCAGATACTGCCTCTCATTGATCCTGCTCATCCATACGAGAATTGCAAGAGACAGCATCCCCAGGACAAAGACTGATACCGGCATGACATACCACCGCAAAGATATTTTTTGACCGGTGGTCATCTCCACTTTATTAGTTGCAGATTCCATATACAAAAGAATAGGGTAAACTGTATCCAGGGACAATAGGTAGAAATACCCATTTGTCACCGGACCCCGGGGAAGCCCTTAATTCCCGGGCAAAATATATTGTTTCCGATTTAGAGAAGTCTCTGGTAAAATTGTGGCAATGCATATAAATCAAAAGCCGTCATACCCGCAAAAGCGGGTATCCAGCGCCTTATTGAAAAGACTGGATTCCCGTTTTCACGGGAATGACAGAGAAATGGGGTCGTTTCTATACTGGGAGGTTTTATGTCATCTGATCTGATAAGCAGGAGGGACTTGCTGTTTAAAGCCGCATTGTCGCTGGCGGCGTTGAACTTCGGATGCAGTATTTCAAAACTGGCAGGAGACAGGGAGGGGAATACGGCGCTTATCTATGCCACGAAATACGGCGCGACAAAGGACACGGCCGGATGGATACGAAACGGCATCGATGGAGAAGTCGACCTGCTCGACATCGAAGACATTTCTTTTACCCGGACGGCCAAAGGATACGGTTCGTTCATAGTCGGCTCCGGGGTCTGGATCGGCGGCGTCCATAACAAGCTGCTGGATTTCCTGACATCGCAGGCTGAAATACTGGACGGGAAGGTAATTGCCTCCTTCGTTGTGTGCGGTACCGACGGGAGCACAGAGAGCGGGAAGAAAAGGATCGACGGTTATTTCAACCAGTTTCATGCGCCGTTAAAAACGATGCCGCTTCTCAGTGAATATTTCGGGGGACGGATAGTCGTGGAGAAGCTCACGGAGGAAGACCGCGAGGCCCTGATCAAGTTCTACCGCACATTTTTAAAAAGCGAACTCACGAGCTGGGACAAGACGGACCCGGACAAGGCCGGACGTTTTGGAAACGAGGCGGCGCGTCTGCTTTTAACGTCGCAAACCAACGCACAATAATAGAGGGGTGAAGCGGAATGAAAGTCGTCGGTCTTGGACAGTGTTCCCTTGATAATCTCTTCATAATCGATTCCTTCCCGCCGCCCGATACCAAAAAAGAAGTGATCGACTGGACAACTGCCGGGGGCGGCCCCGTGGCAACGGCGCTTGTCGGTCTTTCAAGGCTGGGAATAGATTGCAGCTTCCACGGGATCATAGGTGATGATGAGGCCGGTGAAAAAATTGCGGAGTCCCTCAGAGTGGAAGGAGTGGATATCAAAGGGTTGTTGGTGAGGCCGCGCTCCTGTTCGCAGGTCGCATTCATAGCGGTCGAAAAGGGGAGCGGGAGGAGGACCATCTTCTGGAAAAGACCTTCCGCAGCGGCTCTTGACCCGAAGGAGCTGCCTGATGACTTCCTCGATGACGCGGACTTCCTCCTCATTGACGGGCTCATGCCCGGGGCCTCTTTTCATGCCGTCAGGAAGGCCCGTGAAAAAAATGTCCCTGTTATGCTGGACGCGGGGAGGGTACGGGAAGGGATGATCGAGCTTGCCGGCCTGTGCGATTATGTAGTTGCATCCGAGGAATTCGCCAGAGAGTTTTCCGGTAATGACTCGGCCTTCGATGCTGAGACGGCAGTCAGGCAGATGAATTCTTTGAGCGCCAGGGCATCAACCATCACGCTCGGCGACAGGGGAAGCGTGACGATTGCAGGGAGTGAAATTTTCCACACCCCTGCATTCAGGGTTGACGCCGTCGACACCACCGGGGCAGGCGACGTCTTTCACGGGGGATACATATTCGGACTGCTGCAAAAATGGGACATTAAAGGCGTAGCGCGTTTTGCATCCGCCTTTGCAGCGCTTAAATGCAGGCGGCCCGGCGGAAGGGCAGGCATTCCGACATTAAGGGAAACAGAGGAATTTCTGTCCGCTCATATTTAAAATGCGCGGTTATCTGGTAATATTGATTCAGGTCGTGATCAGTAATTTATGGTGGCGTTTCATGGTGATAATATGCATGGAGGTAAATTATGAAAGAGCTCGACAGGCACGAGGCACTCGAACTGGCCTCTCCGTTTCCATACGTGCTGGCAGTAACGCTGGATAAAAGGGAAAGGCCGAATATTATGGGCCTCTCATGGTGGATGTTTACGTCATGGGACCCGTTAATGATAGCTATATCCATAGGACATCAGAAATACTCCCATGAATGTCTCGAATACCATAAGGAGTTTGTGCTTTGCTTTCCTTCTGAAGGCCAGGAAAAGGACGCATGGACCTGCGGCACAAAAAGCGGAAGGGACATGGACAAATTTCAGGAAACCAAATTCAAACCTGTTCATTCGATGTATGTGAAACCTCCCATGATTGAAGGCTCGACCGTTGCATATGAATGCAAAATCATAAAGCAAGTCGAGACCGGAGACCATACAGTATACTTCGCGAATGTCGTGGCGACGCACGGCAGCCCTGAGAGGGTCAATCATATTTATTCGATACACTATACCAAACTGATCAGTCTCGGCTCCACCGGGGTGATAAACACCGATTTAAAGTTTAAAGAAACATAATGCTTGTCTGCAGACAATATTTTCGATAATAAGGACCGGGGACCATGTCAAAGAAACGCATCATGGTTGTTGAAGACGAAGGCATAACGGCCATGCGTATAAGAAGCAGCCTGGAACAGATGGGATACGATGTTGTCTCAACAGTGTATTCAGGTGAGGAGGCTGTTGAAAAGGCGGCTGAGGACAGGCCCGATCTGGTCATGATGGACATCGCTCTTTCCGGGAAAATGGACGGCATTGAGGCCGCAAGACATATCCGGTCGCTTTTAAACATCCCGATTGTATATCTCACAGCCCACTCGGATGATAATATGCTCAGGAGAATAAAAGATACCGAGCCCTTCGGATATATCAACAAGCCCTTTGATGAACAGGAACTGCGCGTTGTTGTTGAGATCGCCTTTTACAAGCATGAGATGGAGCTGGAGTTGAGGGAACATAAGAAAGCCCTGGAAGTCAAAGTCAGCGAGCGGACGGCTGAGCTGGAATCCGCCGTTGAGAGGCTTCAACTGGCAGAGAAGGACCTGCGGCTCCGCGCAAAAGAGCTTGAGGAAAGCAACACCGCCCTGAAGGTATTGTTGAAACAGCGGGAACTGGACCAGCAGGAATTCCAGGACAACATGTTATCAAATATAAAACATTTGATCATGCCCTATGTGGAGAAATTAAAAAAAGGCAGGACCATGTCGGATGAGCTTGTTTATTTAAACCTCATTGAATCCAACCTGAAAGATATCGTTTCCCCGTTTTCAGCAAAGCTGTCATACCGGTACCTGGACTTCACGCCAAGGGAGATCATGGTAGCCGATCTTATAAAAGACGGAAAACAGGACAAGGACATAATGGAAATATTGAACGTGTCCGTAGATACGGTCAAGGCCCATCGCAAGAACATACGAAAGAAGCTTGGCATAAATAACGCAAAAATCAACCTGAGGACCACGCTTCTGTCTCTGGCCAAATAGGTAGATTTCATTACCCTTAGACTACTAATGCTTTACCCAATATTCTCTCCCCTGTTTGTGATATAAAAGGTATGGATGTTTTTTGAAGGGAATGAACTGGGAGCATGAATTTAAAACTGGATGCGGACATATTAAATCAGGCCGATCATTGCAGAAGAAATTTTTCCTGCCTGACCGGCGATAAAACTTGTCTCTGTGAAGTTGAGCGCCTGATTGATAACAACCTGCTTTTTATCAAACCGGCCGTAACTAATATATGTAATTACAAGGTATCGTTCGGGTATTCCGCTTATTATTGTAATTGTCCGGCAAGGCTGGAGATTTATAAGCTTTACAATATCTGACAACCTGATTTTACAAATGTCTTTATAGCTCCGGCACCATTCATGAGAGGCAAACCGCATGGAAAAGCAGGTCCGGGAAATTCTGCATAATTTAAACTGGCTGCTGGAACCTCATGACAGCTTTGTTGAGCTGCTCAACATCAGAGGCAATAAGGTGGTCATTCGCGCTGTAGGCTCCTGTAAAAAGTGTGAAACCGACTGCATCGGAACGGCCTTCAAGGAAAGATTGCCTAACATAACGCTGGTCCGCCAATGAAGTATTTCACTAAGAGGTCCCTGGCGCTTTCCGGAATTATTTTTTTCACGGCAGGCAACCTCGCCCACATACTCTTTCCGGACACTTACTGGATACTCCCTAACCTCCACTCCTCCATAGAAGCCATAGGCGCCGTATGCGCGCTTCTGCTGGCTTTACTGATTATGCTCATCAGGAAATATCATCCTCTCAGTTTTTTTTATGTCTGGATAGTCTGCGGACTGACCGGGATGGGGATTCTGGATTTGTTTCATTCATTTTTTGATCAGGGGGAAGCTTTTGTCTGGCTGCACAGTATTGCCGTATTTGCAGGCGGCCTTTTTTTCGCTATGGTCTGGCTGCCGGAACAGAAAATACCGGCAAGATATTTATCTCATCTGCCGGGGGCCACATTAATTACGGCCCTATTATCGGGCCTGTTATCAGTCCTTTTGCCCGATTTCATACCAGCCATGTTATTGGAAGGAAATGGTTTTACCCGGACGGCTATTTTGATAAATCATTTAGCCGGGCTTCTCTTCATCGCTGCCGCTGTGTGGTTTGTCAAAGGATATATCAAAGACAAGGCCATGGATTCGCTCTTGTTTTCCGTGAGTTCATTTTTTTTCGGCATTGCCGGCCTGTTGTTTTATTTCTCAGACCTCTGGAACATCGGATGGTGGCACTGGCATGCCGTCCGTATTGCGGCGTATCTCGTTTCCATTTACTATGCATTAAGTATTTACAAAAAGCTGACGGACCAGATTCAGGACCAGAAGGACAAGGCACAGCAATATCTCGATGTGGCTGCATCCATCCTCGCTGTCCTCGATGTGCATGAAAAAGTCGTCCTCATCAACCGTAAGGGGTGCATGCTTTTAGAATGCCGGGAAGAGGAGATCGCCGGAAGTAACTGGTTTGACACGTTCCTGCCGGAAAGGGCCAGGGACGACGCAAGATTGTTTTTCAGGAAACTGATAGCCGATAAAATCGATCATAATACCCATTCTGAAACTCTTGTCCTGACTAAGACAGGCGATGAGAGGCTCATTGCCTGGCACAATACAATACTCAAAGATGAAGCAGGCAATATAAAACATGTCCTTATTTCAGGAGAAGATGTCACGGACCGCAAAAAAGCGGAAGATGATCTCTGGAAGGCCCACCTCCTGCTGGAAGCAAGAGTCAAAGAAAGGACTATCGAGCTTGAGAAAGCAAATATTCTTTTAAATGAGGAAATAACCCGGCGAACTATGAGTGAGAACACCTTGAGAAAAAGCGAGCAGCAGCTCGAAAAGGCACAGGCAATGGCCCACATCGGGAGCTGGGAGTGGGACATTCAGTCAAATCTCGTGACCTGGTCGGATGAGGTTTACCGTATCTATGGCTATCAACCGGGTGAAATCAAGCCTGAGTATGGAACAGTAGAGAAGGCCATGCATCCTGAAAGCAAAAAAATCTTTCTTGAATCCATTGATTCAGCTTTGCAAGGGGAGAGTCCTTATGAACTGGAATATACCATTTTCCGTAAAGACGGACAGACAAGCGTACTTCATACAAAAGGTGAGGTAGTCCGCGACAGCGCAGGCCGTCCGGTAAAGATGTTCGGGGTGGTCCAGGACATTACAGAGCGCAAGAAGATGGAAGACCGGATAAGGGCATCTCTGAGGGAAAAAGAAGTGCTTCTGCGGGAAGTCCACCACCGGGTCAAGAACAACATGACCGTGATCTCCAGCCTACTCAAACTCCAGGCCGATAAAGTCAGGGACGGACATTACAAAGAGCTGCTTAACGAGAGCATTAACAGGATAAAGACAATGGCCCTCATCCATGAAAAACTCTACCGCTCCGACAATCTCGCCCGGATTGTATTCAGTGACTATCTCAAGGACATGATCGACAATATACTTGGCTCCTATGGTATCAATGCCCGCGCGGTCCATTTCAAAAAAGACCTGGAAAGGGTCATCCTCCCCCTTGACGCCTCTATCCCTTGCGGCCTTATCGTCAATGAGCTCCTGTGCAATGCCCTGAAATATGCGTTCCCGGACGGCAGGGACGGAGAGATCAGGGTGTCTCTCAGGAGAAACAACGGGAACGTCGAATTGACGGTCGGTGATGACGGTATCGGCTTGCCTGCGGACATGGATTTCGGGAACGCGGGCTCATTGGGCCTGAATATCGTCAATGCCCTCGTAAGACAGATCCGGGGGAACATCGAACTGCGCAGAGAGCGGGGGACGGAATTCCTCATTACCTTCAGGAGCGATGCACAATGAAAAGAAAACGCATAATGATAGTCGAGGATGAAGGCATTACCGCCATGAGCATAAAAAGCAGCCTGGAAGAGACGGGATACGCCGTTACAGCAGTGGTGTCTACAGGAAAGGACGCCATAAAAAAGGCCGGATCGGACCGCCCCGACCTGGTGCTGATGGACATTGTTCTGAGCGGAAAGATGGACGGGATCGAGGCCGCCCGGCATATACAGTCCGTCCTCAATATCCCGGTTATATATCTCACAGCTTTTTCAGATGATGAAATGATCAACCGGATAAGAGAAACAACGCCTTTTGGATATATCATCAAACCCTTTGATGAAAGGGAGCTCAGGATGACTGTGGAGATAGCCCTTTATAAACATGATATTGAAAAGAAATTAAGAGAAAGCGAGAGGGAGCTGAAGAAACACCGTGAGCAGCTGGCCATGCTTGTGGAAGAACGCACCACTGAGCTGCGCTCCTCCTATGATCTTCTCAAGGAGGAGATCGACAGCCGGAGGACTGCGGAGGCCGAGACCCTGCGTGCCGGTCAGCTTGCAGCCCTGGGGGAGCTGGCGGATGGAGTCGCCCACGAGATAAACAACCCCATTAACGGTATTATCAATTACGCCCAGATGCTTCTGAATAAAAGCATGCCGGACAGTGGTGATCATGACATAGCATCCAGGATCATAAAAGAAAGCGACCGCATCGCCCATATCGTATTAAAATTGAGATCGATATCCCAAAAAATCTGCCTGGGGTCAACGCGCGGCCTCAGCAGCTTGAACAGGTCTTTTTGAACATCATCAGCAATGCAAGATACGCACTGAACCAGAAATATCCGGGGGAGCATAAAAATAAAATCCTTGAAATCCGGTGCAAAGAAATAATGATCAGTGAAAGACCTTATGTCCGCATTTCATTTAACGACAGGGGGACCGGGATCCCTGAAAAATTACTGGACAAGGTAATGAACCCTTTTTACTCTACCAAGCCATCCAATATCGGCACAGGTCTTGGCCTGAGCATCAGTCACAGCATAATAAAAAACCACGAGGGCAAACTGACAATCGACAGCGTCGAAGGGAAATTCACCAAAGTCATAATTGAGCTGCCGGTAAAGAATTGTCCCTGATGTTGCATAAGGCAAGCGGCCTTGCCTTATAGTGTAATTTAATGCAACTGTAAGGTTAATTAATTCTTCTGTTTCCTGAACGACCCGATTTTTCTGTAATCACCCTTTAATTGACTAACCAGGCTCTCCCGCTTCTCAAGCAGCCGTGAGCCTGTGCGGGTTTTTGATCTGTTTAGAATATAGCTAGTAAAAAACGGCATCATGAGGCTGCAATCCCCGTAAGAGACGATCGTCTTTGAAAGCGCCGTCGGGTCTATCTTCCCCCAGGAAACAGCCTCTGAGGGGGTAGCGCCGCTGAGCCCACCTGTGTCAGGCCGAGCGTCGGTAAACTGAATGAAGTAATCATGCCCTTCCTCAGAAAGTCCCAGCACTTCCTGGATGTGCGGCTCGGTTTGCAGCACAAAGTTTTTGGGGCTGCCGCCGCCCAGGAGCAGCACGGCGCTCTTGCCCCCCTGTTTTTTGATGTCATAGACATAGCTGGTCACTTCATTTATATCGCAATGCGTGTCCATGGGAATCGGCCTGTCGTCAAGCATCAGGGCAGCAATGTTCATTCCGATGCTTGAGTCAGCCGGGGATGAGGTATGAACAGGGACCCCGGCCTCATATGCTACGGCAAGGAGACTCTCGTCCTTCAGCTCCGGCTTTATCTTTATGATCTCTCTTCCAAGGATGGCGTGAATATCAGCGCTTGAACAGGGGCCGGTAATATTTTTTGCCTCGCGCCTGAGCGTTTCACGGACGAAATTGTCCGTGTCCAGGAGGGCGTCATAGTTCATGAAAATGTCATATATGCGGATGATCCCCTTCTCCCGAAGCTTCCCGTCATCTGCGGCCGCGTGTCCCTCACAAAATTCATACCCAAGCACATAATGGAGATCATGATACAGGTTCGCGCCGGTTGACACGAGCCAGTCAATCAGTCCCTCTTTTATAAGCGGGATCAGGCAACTGCGTCCTATGCCGGCAGGGACAAGCGCGCCGGAAAGCGAAACGCCTATCCTGACGTTCTCCTTTGCCATATGTCCCGCGAAAAGCTCACAGGCCTTTCTGAACGTCCCTGCGTTGAATGAAAACATTGAACTCTCGATTACCTGGTCCACAGTCATGCCTTTTGTTACAGGCCGCGGATTCAACGGCGCGCGTCTGCCCGGGCATCCTGATTTCTTACTCATCTTCATCGTATGACTCCTTGTTCTATTAACGCTGAATATAATTGTAAATATAATTAAGAGATGTCAGATCTTACAATCTTGCAGTCTGCTTCTCACTCGCTATAACTGAAATCCCTGAGGGGTCCAGGTGGGAGCGCCAGTATGGTTTCTTGATATCGTATCCGATATGAACGCCTTCTTCGATTATATTGAATGAATCGACTATGGTCTTGTTCAGGCTGCAGCCCTTTTTCAGCACGACATAATCCATAATGATCGAATCCCTTATCTCGACGCCGTCTTCAATGACTACGCCCCGGCGGATTACCGAGTTGGTGATTTTCGACTTATTTATCAGGACACCTTCGGCAATTATCCTGTTTGTAATTTCGCCGCCGATTATCTTTGTGGCAGGCATCTCATTACGCGCCGGACGGATAGGCCAGAGCTCGTTATTTATCTCGAACACGGGCTCTTCACCCAGCATGTCCTGGTGCGCATCCCAGAAGGCCTTAATAGACCCTACATCCCTCCAGTATCCCTGCTCTTCATAGGGCCTGGACCCGGCTATTTTGTTCGTGGCAAAATCATACGCAAAGAGCTTTTCCCCGTCATTCAGCAAATTAGGTATGACGTGTTTGCCGAAGTCATTCTGTTTATTTCTTTCAGCCTGTATAAGTCCCTTGATAAGGGCATCCGTGTTGAAAATATAATTCCCCATTGAGCAATAGGCCCTTGTCGGATCATTCGGCATCGGAGGGGGATTATGGGGTTTCTCGATAAACGCCTTTATTCGCCCGCTCTCTTCAGAGTCAATTATTCCGAATGCGCTGGCCTGTCCAATGGGCACCGGCATTGCCGCCACTGTCACGTCGGCGCTATGTTCGAGATGAAAATCTATCATCTGCCTGATGTCCATCCTATAAATATGGTCAGCCCCAAAGACGATCACAAGCTCCGGCTTGTGCTGGCGGATAAGATTAAGGTTCTGAAAAACGGCATTGGCAGTGCCCTGAAACCAGTCAGGACCGTACCTCATCTGGGGCGGAACAACCGTAACAAAATGGTTGCTCATGACAGATGATAGTCCCCAGTTTTCTCTAACATACTCAATTAGCGACTGTGACTTGTACTGCACGAGAAGATAAATGGAATAAATTTGTGAATTAATAAGGTTACTGAGGACGAAATCGGCTATTCGATACCTCCCGCCAAACGGCACCGACGGTTTGGAACGCTCAAATGTGAGGGGGAAAAGCCTTTCCCCTCTGCCTCCCGCCATGATCATTGCAAGGACTCTTGGATAAGCCATAATAATTACCTTTCAATAGAAATTGTTAATGCTACCATTATACATTATTGACTGGTTAAGTTAACCGAACGTATAGTGTGATTTCAATACGGTGGCAGAAGTGCCGACCTAACAAAAGGCACGGGAACCGTGCCCCTGCGCTGCGGCGCTTTTAAATGGTGGAGGCGCCGGGAATCGAACCCGGGTCCGGAAGTACTACTTCTAAGCGTCTACATGCTTACCTTGCCTGTTGATTGTCAGAAACGGAAACGCCGGCAAGAGGACTTTTCCGTCTCTTATCCCTCTTAGTCTCGCCTGAAGATCAAGGTCAGTCCCTTCAGGCCAACCTGCTGGTTGACGCCCCTTCGGAGTAGCAGGTTTTCCCCGGGGAGCGCGCTGCTTAATTAAGCTGCGAGTGCCAGTTCGTTGTTGGCGTTTGTGTTTGTTTCTGCATTTTAACGTGGGTGCAGAGCCACGACATGCAACTCAGACCTCATATCTTCCGTCG
>JACRQA010000140.1 GCA_016222915.1 Nitrospirota bacterium
AGGCACATGCCAAGCTGCGATTGATTTATTTTCTGATCCGAGCGCACATAAGCAGGATATAATAGATGCAATAGATGACTGTCTGGACAATGCTGCAACGAACCAGAAACAGTGTCAATTCGACACCCGTGATCCCAAGCCATCCTGCAATTCCGATTCTCCTGACTGTGTTATTGCAAGCGGAACATGCGGAATAGCCAACAATGGGGTTTGCGGAATACAAACTGCAGGGACATGCGCGGTCTCATCTGCCGGGACATGTACACAATATGAAGGATGGAGGTGCACCGGCGGTAGTAACAAAACATGTAACGGCGGCCCACTCGCCGGCAATTCATGCCAGAATAACGCTGCATGCAATCCAAAGTTATGCTCTGCTCCTGCCGGTAAGGTCGGGCTATCATGCACTACAAACGCCAACTGTGATGTGAAGGAATGCTCTGCCCCTGCCAGTAAGGCCGGTCAATCATGCGTTGTCAACCAGGACTGCAATGAGAAGGCATGTACAGCCCCTGCCGCCAATGTCGGAAACTCCTGCTCTGCCAACACTGATTGTAATTCAAGCGCATGCACTGCCGGCCCTTATACCGGCAGTTTCTGCACTTCGGACTGGGACTGCAGCAGCAACTACGGGCATTGCCTGCAGCCGGCCACCACGCAGATAAAATCAACTTTTACACAGAGCATGCATTCATGCTATCAATTAATATACAAAGATCAGGACATAGGCTCAAATGAGATAAATCAGGTCAGCAATCCTCAAGGGTGCAACCAGATATATTCCGATTATAAAACATGTGTCGGCGGGGAACATGATAGCGAAGTCTGTACCTCTGACGCTCAATGCACCGGCGGATTATGCAAGAACGGGCCTGATACGATAAGACCGGGAAGCCCGGTGCTGCTTTGCAGTACAGCATTTGCAGGTTATTGCGCTTCGTCTACAAATAATTGGGCGACCACTACCTGGAATGCCAGGGAATACCCAAGTTCGGATGACTGCATCAAGGCAAAATACAGGGAATTCTGCGGCGCATTTGAATTCCCGCCTGTGGTCGATCCATCCGACGCCCCTGATGATACGGCACAGACCGCAAACCTGCCCGCGATCATCTCTGATGTAGGGATAGAAGCACAGTTAGGTTCGCCCATTGCCGACCTTTCGGTCAAGAGGTATGATGCAACGGCCCCGACAGGGTTGATCAATGACTATGGTAATTCGATCCGTTTCGGCGCAATGAGTTTTAATTTTAACGGGTCTGACTATGAATGCAACCTCAGCTCTTCCGACCCATTGTCCTGTCCCAAGATCTGCAGTATTACCTCAAGCAGGGTATGCACCTCAAACGTTGACTGCCCATCCGGCGAGACATGCGTATCCACAACTACAAACAAGGACGCAGCGAAGATAATTCATTATATCGGCACCGGCAATTGCTCCCTTACAACCGGCAACACTTGTGTCAGGGATGATCAGTGTCCTTTTGGCGAAGAGTGCATTGCAAACATCGGCAGCCACGACGCAGGCCTGATCAAGGCCATTGATGATGTAAGGGCAGATACCTGGACCCCGTTCGCCGAGGCCTTCTACAATGCCATTGCGTATTTCGTAAAGGACGCAAACGATAATCCTAAACTGGACGACGCCGCATTTACACCTGCTTCCGACGCTATCCAGGGACCGCTAAATTCAAGCGACTTTGCCGGCGATAAAAATCCCATCGAGATGAGCTGTCAGACAAACAATATCCTGATCATATCCGACGGGTCTTCAACCGCTGATCTCAATCCAACGATGAAAAACAAGGTCACCCAGGGCTCCCATTACTTTGACGACGGAGATGTCAACGACCCCTCTTCATGCGGCAGCTATTCAGGGAGTTCATACCTCGATGATTTGAGTTATTTCGCCAATAACAGGAATATATTCAATCCGTCAGACAGCGACCGCAATGATGACGAGCCGGCGCAGAAAATTACCACCTATGTAATTTATACCGGGGCCGATGAGAGCACTGAAACAGGAGAGTGCGCGCCGAAAACACTGATGCAAGAGACTGCTGACAATAGTGGTACGACACTTTATGATCCGGAAAATCCGGAAGAGCTTGCCGTAGCGATAAAAAATGCCTTAGCAGAGATAAGCAAAAAAAGGTCCTCCGGGACCGCGGTAAGTGTGCTTTCAACAACCGGGGAAGGTGAAGGCGCGATTTATCAGGCATATTTTTATCCTACAAAGAAGGATGACGAAACAGGTAATAAAACCCGCAAATGGCTTGGATATCTTCACTCGCTTTTTACTGATAAGTATGGGAATATCAGAGAAGACACCAATGGAAATAAGGCCCTTGATGACCAGGACCTTGTTATTGAAATGTCATATGATACTAGCTTAGGCAGCCTGGCTAACAGGTATATATATTCCGCTGCAGACAAGACGAAAGGCTCGCAGGTAGATACGGTATCTATTGAGAATGTAAAATCACTTTGGAGGGCCGGGGATGCCCTGTGGGCTACCGATCCGGACGTCAGGACTATTTATGCGTCAACCACCGGGCTGGACAAGCTTGAGTTCAAGCCGGAGAACGCAGGCTTATTTGCGTCCTATCTCAGAGCTGCCGATAATACGGAGGCCGAAAATATAATTAAATGGATGCGCGGATACGATTTTACGGACAGTAAGACCGGCTTTGATTTTTTACCAGATGTTACGGATACAGGACATCCGGATGGTTACAGGCAAAGGAGTCTTACTCCTGTTGGGGAGGCATTGCCCCATGTCTGGAAACTCGGCGACATTATTCATTCTACGCCCTCCGCAGTCGGCAGGCCGATGGAAAACTATGACATGCTTTACAATGATATTACATATTACAGCTTCCTTAAAAAATATATAAACCGAAGAAACGTCATTTATGTCGGAGCAAATGACGGCATGCTTCATGCCATTAACGGGGGCTTCTTCAGCGAGAAGAATCACAAATACTGTACCGGCGCCCTCGACGGTGACGGCGACTGTACGGACAGTGACAACGCGTGCGTAACCGGTGACGAAGTCTGCATTTTCGGCAACTGCTGTCTTGGTGAAGAGCTTTGGGCGTTTATACCACACGGACTATTGCCTCATCTGAAGTGGCTGACTGATCCGGCATACTCACATGTCTACTATGTCGACCTTAAACCCAAGATCACCGACGTAAGAATCTTCGATGATGATAGCATTCATCCGGGAGGATGGGGAACTATACTTATCGGCGGCTATAGATACGGGGGAAAAACAATAAACTGCCCTGCCCCGTGCAACAGCACATCACCTGAGTACTTTGCACTCGACATTACCGATCCAATGGATCCACAGCTTTTGTGGACCTTTTCCGACCCGGCCCTCGGATTGAGCATGTCCTATCCCGCGGTAGCTAAGGTGGAAAATGAATGGTTTGCCGTCTTCGGATCAGGGCCTACTGATTTTGAATCTGATTCTGACCTCACGGGTTACCAGGAAGGAAATATCTTTGTGCTTAAAATCTCGGGAGGCACTGACGGAGTGGTCAGTGCCTGGAGTGAAACTTCAAATTTCTGGAAAATCCCAACCGGTAATTCAACGGCGTTTATGGCCAGCCCGATCACTGTGGACGTTAACATGGACTTCAACGTTGATGTTATGTATATCGGGGAAAGTTATAACCTGGGAGGAAACTGGAACGGCATTATGCACAGGATATCGACCCTCAAGGGAACGGACAGCACCCCGCCCTGGACAAGGTCCACGCTGGCGAATGTTGAAAATATAGCGGCTGGTAAAGATATTTCCAGAAAAATAACCGCAGCGCCTTCCGCGGCCATGGATGACCAGATGAATTTCTGGATATACTTCGGCACCGGACAGTTTATCGGACTGGACGACAAAAACGCTACTGATACAGGCGCCTTTTACGCAATCAAGGACAATTGCTGGAAGGGGGACTGCACCGACGCATACACGGGCTTAATGGACGTGTCAAAGGCCACCGTAAAGACTGATAAGAGCGTAACAGGCGTAACTGCCTGTGCCGCAGCCAGCGGGACAAGCATCTGGAACGACCTGATAAAAGCCGCCAATATCTGTGATGGATGGGCAATGTATTTCAGCACTCTTGGTGAAAGCACGGATTTTCTCAACGGGATTAGTCATGACGGGAATCTTAATCATAGCGGTGAACGGGTATTCACAAAACCCCTGGTAATGGGCGGCCTCGTGGCCTTTGGATCATATGTGCCCGGGACCGGATGCGATTATGTGGGAGAAAGCAACGGCTATGCAGTCTATTACAAAACCGGAACAGCGTTCTCTAAATACACGTTTAAAGAACAGAAGGAAATGGACTCTCCCTCTGATGTAGTTGCAAGAACAATCCGCCTCGGCGAAGGAATGGCCTCATCGCCAAGCGGGCAGAGAGAAGAGAGCGGGGCGGTAAAGATATTCTTCCAGCAGTCTACAGGGCAGATCATCACAGCGGAACATGAGCCCGCGATCGTCATCAAAAGCTCTCTGAAGGGTTGGAGGAATGAGCAGCTCCAATGACGGCACTGAGAAATATATTTTTTATTGTATTGATTGCGTTATTGTCTGCTTGCAGCGAGAAGCCGAAAGACACCGGCGTTTTGAAGGAAAATCAGAATACCGTTGAATCTCAATTACCCGATAAGAACATGGCGGCTTATATCGGACCCGCCAATGCGACCGCGCAGACAATAATTACACTTAAAACCAATAATCCGGAAGCAAACAACGGTGACATCCATTGGTATGTCAACGGCGATGAAGTTTTATCATCAAAGGATTTCCGCCTCACCTACGACGAACTGAAAAAGGGCGATATTGTTCAGGCCATCATTGTTAGTGGTGACAACAAATTCCAATCTAACGAGTTGACAATAAAAAACACCCCTCCGGTAATTCTCAAGGCGGAATTTGTGCCCTCCATGCCGGAAGTCTCAGATACTGTGCAGCCGAATATTAAATCCGATGATGTTGACAAAGACAACATTACTTTTAAATATCACTGGACCCTGAACGGCGCATTCGCCGGAGAAGACAGCTATCTTAAAGCCGGGCTCAGGAGAGACGATAAGATCGCGGTTGAAGTCACCCCCTACGACGGCGAAGAGTATGGAAGAAGCGTCAGGCTCGAAAGCAGGGTCTATAATTCACTCCCGGCCGTGACTGAAAGCAGCCCTTCTTTTGACGGGAAAATATACAAATACCATATCGCCGCGACTGATCCAGATAATGACAAGCTCACTTTTAAACTGGAAAAAGGACCAAAAGGAATGGCCGTGGACCCCTCAAGCGGAGATGTAACATGGGAGGTAAAGCCGGAAGACAAAGGCCGCCACGAAATACGGGTACTTGTCAGCGATAATAACGGTGGGGCCATTATTGTACCGATTACAGCCAGGATAAGTTTAGAAGAATAAGTCACATGTCGTATACGACTTATTTTTTATTCATAATACGTCGCAGATGACGTCTCGTTCTCCCAGACGGTAACTGATGAGATAGTGCAATTCTTCTTCACGATCTTTTTCCTTATCGATTCATATATCCATTTGGCCATATTTTCCGAAGACGGGTTTATCTCGGTAAATGGAAAAACATCATTTAAAAAAGAATGGTCAAGCGACGAAAGCACCTCAACGGTTATTGCCTTTAATTCGTGAAAGTCCAGGACCATACCGAGGTCATCAAGCTTGTCCGAAGAGACGGTAACCTGGACCCTCCAGTTATGACCGTGCAAGGCTTCACACTTGCCTTTATACCCTCTGAGCTGGTGCGCTGCAGCAAACTGTGACTCTATTGTAATATCAAACATGAATACCTCCAATTTTAAAAAAGAAATTCCAAATTACAAGCAACAATTATCAAATCAGATAAACTCAATGCTCATCTTCAGCAGACATTATTTCGATTTGGAAGTTTGATGTTTGGAATTTATTTGGAATTTGCAGTTTGGGACCTGGTCATTTTAATTAAAAGTTATTGTTTGCTTTCAAACTTGAATATCAACTCTCCTTTTTTTGTGAGCCCGTATTCCCTGGCAAGCTCTTCTACACGGTCCGGCTCTTTCTTCAGGCCGTCTATATGGCGGTTAGCATCCTCATTCTGCTTCCTTATCGCCAATGTCTCCGACTGAAGCCTGTTTCTCATGGCCTTAAGTTTCATGTACTTCAACAACCCGTTTTCACCGATAATTATATTCAGCGTCAGGTAGATAACAAGAAGTATCCCTGAAGTCACGTACACAATCCGCCTCTTTTTCCTGTTGTCCTGAACAGCGCTGTGCCGAATGTTTCTCAATTATTCATCCTCTCCCTGACCCAGACAGTTGAGTCCACACACGTCATAAAAGAACCAAATAAAATATTCGTCTTTAAGTTCCATACATTCCTGATTATTTCAGATTGTAAAACACATCCTTGCCCCTGAACCTGGCTGTATCTCCAAGCTCTTCTTCGATTCTCAGCAACCTGTTGTATTTGGCTATCCTGTCTGTCCTTGACATGGAGCCGGTCTTGATCTGTCCCGTATTCATGGCCACTGCCAGGTCGGCTATCGTTGTATCTTCGGTTTCTCCTGACCTGTGGGAAACCACTGCCGTGTACCCTGCCCTCTTGGCCATCTCAACTGCATCAAGCGTCTCCGTCAGGCTTCCGATCTGGTTTAATTTGATTAATATTGAGTTGCCTATTGACTTCTCAATCCCCTTTGCCAGGATCTCCGGATTCGTGACAAAGATATCATCTCCCACTAGCTGTACCCGTTTCCCTATTCTCTTTGTCAGGGACTCCCATCCCTTCCAGTCGTTTTCGGAGAGGCCGTCTTCTATCGAGATTACCGGGTATTTGTCAGCGAGCTTCTCATAGAAATCTATCATATTCTCTGAGCTGACGTTCTTTCCTTCAAAACGGTATTTACCATTGGAATACAGTTCCGAAGACGCCACATCCAGGGCGAGAAAAACATCTTTCCCGGCCTTATAGCCCGCTTTCTTTATCGCCTCGATTATTAAGGTCAGCGCTTCCTCATTCGATTTCAGATTGGGAGCAAAGCCGCCTTCATCTCCAACAGAGGTGCTCAGTCCCTTTGATTTCAAAAGGCCCTTGAGGCTGTGAAAAATCTCGGCCCCCATCCTGATGGCTTCATGAAAATCAGGGGCCCCCGCAGGCATGATCATAAATTCCTGTATATCGAGGTTGTTGTCGGCATGCGCCCCGCCGTTTAAAATGTTCATCATGGGCACAGGCAGCTCACATGCGCCGGTCCCTCCGATGTATCTGTAAAGTGAAAGCTCGCATTCCATTGCAGCAGCCTTCGCTACAGCCAGTGAAACACCCAGTATGGCATTGGCCCCGAGCCTGCCTTTATTTTTGGTCCCGTCCAGGTTGATCATGAGATTATCAATGTAGACCTGTTCGTCAGCTTCAATCCCCACTACTTTTGGGGCAATTTTTTCGTTGACGTTTGTTACAGCCTTCTGAACTCCCTTGCCGCCGTATCGCTTGTCCTTGTCCCTGAGCTCAAGGGCTTCCCTCTGCCCTGTTGAAGCTCCTGAGGGGACTGCGGCCCTTCCGTACGCTCCGCTTTCAAGGACCACATCGACTTCAACGGTAGGATTGCCTCTGCTGTCGATAATTTCTCTCGCATGAACATCAATAATATCACTCATTGATAACCTCCATTTTTTCATTCGCCTGATTTTGAAAAAGCAGTTTCTTTTCTTTAAAGGCGGCCCCGATAAAGGCCTTGAATACAGGATGCGGGTCCAGTGGCCTGGACTTGAACTCAGGGTGGAACTGACAGCCGAAAAACCATGGATGGTCTTCAATCTCAATGATCTCGACCAACTGTTTGTCAGGGCTCATACCGCTTATCTTCAGTCCGTTTCTGCCCAGCACTTCCCTATATTTGTTGTTAAACTCATACCGGTGCCTGTGTCTCTCGATAATTTCATGCATTCCATATGCGTTGAAGGCCTTTGTCCCTTCCTCCAATACACAGGGATATGCCCCCAGTCTCATAGTGCCCCCCTTGTCGGAATTCAGGTCCCTTCTCTGGACTGTCTGGTTCCTGAAATCATACCATTCCTCAATCAGATAAATTACAGGATAAGGCGTCTCTTTATCGAATTCAGTGCTGTTGGCGTCTTTCATTTTACAGACATTACGTGAGAACTCTATTACCGCGCATTGCATGCCGAGACATATGCCGAGGTATGGGATCTTTTTGGTCCTGGCATACCCGACCGCTTCTATCTTCCCTTCAATGCCCCTCTCTCCGAAACCGCCGGGGACAAGGATGCCCTCTACTTCATTAAGATACTTGTCGGCCCCTGATTTTTCTATATCCTCAGCATCGACCCAGTGAATGTCCACTTTTACATTATTGGCTATGCCGCCGTGGATAAGAGACTCGATCAGACTCTTGTAAGAATCTTTCAAGCCGACATATTTGCCCACGATCGCAATCGTTACAGTGTCCTGAGGCTCCTTGAGTTTTTTGATGACACTCACCCATGTCGAGAGATCGAGTTCTTTTGCCTTCAACGACAATCTCTTCACAACCAGATTGTCAATCCCTTCTTCATTCAATACCACAGGGACCTCATAGATTGACTGGACATCCACTGCCGCTATGACCGCATCAATGTCAAGGTTGCAATGCAGGGCGATTTTCTTCTTGAACGATTGCGACAGCGGCCTGTCAGTACGGCAAAGCAGGATATCGGGCTGAATACCGATGGCCCTGAGTTCTCTTACGCTGTGCTGGGTAGGTTTTGACTTTAATTCACCGGCCGTGCTGATGTAGGGGACCAGCGTTAAATGAACATATGCAACATTTTCCCTGCCTGCGTCATATCTGAACTGTCTGATGGCCTCAAGAAACGGCAGGCTTTCGATATCACCTATCGTACCGCCGATTTCAACGATGACAACATCATAATCTTCCGTCGCCGCTTTGATGGCATTCTTTATCTCATCAGTTATGTGCGGAACAACCTGTACGGTCTCGCCGAGATAATCCCCCCTTCTCTCCTTCAGAAGCACGTTGTAGTAAATCTTCCCGGTGGTAAAATTATTCTTCTGCGACATGCGCGTCGATGTAAATCTTTCATAGTGCCCGAGGTCAAGATCGGTCTCTGCGCCGTCATCGGTCACGAAGACCTCTCCATGTTGAAACGGGCTTAAAGTCCCCGGATCAACATTTATATAAGGGTCCAGTTTTTGTATAGTCACCTTAAGCCCGCGAGCTTCGAGCAGCGCCCCGATAGCGGACGCGGCTATCCCCTTTCCAAGAGATGATAAGACTCCGCCTGTCACAAAGATATATTTTGCCATTCCTCAGCCTTTCTTAAGTCTTCTATTGTATCAATGCCAAAAGTATCGTAATGGGTCTCTTTCACCTTTATCCTCATCCCTGCATTCAACGCCCTCAGTTGTTCGAGCTTCTCAATCTTTTCCAGCCTGCACTGCGGCAATGATGTAAATTCCATGAGTACGCTTTTCCTGAAACCGTATATGCCGATGTGCTTATAAAACTCCAGGGGCAAGGTCTCCCCTTGTGCTGCGTGTAACTCATGACTCATAATTCCAAACTCCAGGAACTCGTCTCTGTGATACGGTATCGGCGCCCTGGAGAAGTACAGGGCAAACCCCTCATCATCCATGACAACCTTAACAACGTGAGGAGAAAGAATTTCATTGATGTCCGTCACTCTCTTTGCAAGTGTGCTGATCGATACTTTATCATCATTGTACAGCAGATTTATAACGTCATCAATCATTTCCGGCTCAATAAACGGCTCGTCACCCTGCACATTTATCACATATTCACATTCAATTTTACCCGCAGCTTCCGCTATCCTGTCTGTCCCGCTTTCATGACTGCCGGAGGTCATTACAGCCCGGCCTCCGAAATTTATTACAGTGTCAAATATTCTCTGATCATCCGTGGCGACCAGTATGGAATTAACCAGACCGGCCCTGGAAGCATGTTCATATACATGCTGTATGATTGGCTTACCTTTTAAAAGAGCAAGAGGTTTTCCGGGGAAGCGGGTTGCGTTATAACGTGCCGGAATTATAACCGCTACCCTATGCATGAAATACTTTACAACAGATGTCGGTTTAGTTCAAGGGGAGAATTATATTTTTATGGATAGCATCATCATCTTTTAGAGTGCCCATGACGTATGGGGTGCTTAGTATAAATCCTTAGTTAAAGTATTAGCTTAATGTACCGATAATAATAATTAACCGGTTTCAATTTAAGGCAAACCACCACTTAAATTGACAATCAAACAAGACATGTCGTAAGGCATATTATTGGAAGGGGGTCTAAAAATATTAAGGCTATAGTCTTCAAGATCGGCACTGAGCATTTCAGCCTGGACATCGGGTATTTGAAAGAAATCAAGCCCTTTTCCGAGCTGAAAAATACCTATGTCCCTAACTCCCCTGAATGGCTGACCGGGCTTGTCAATCTCAGGGGCAGTCTAGTTCCTGTTATAGATTTAGGGATTGCCTTTAATATAAAGGACAGGACAGGCAAGGAGCATAATGTAATTATTCTTTCTATTAAAAACAGGATAATCGGGATACTTGTCGATGCCATCGGCACTATCATGGATATAGATGAAAAAGAACTGGAGAAGCCCCCATCAACACTTTCAAAAGAAGATACAAAATATATCTCCTGGGTAAAGCGAATTGAAAACGGTCTGTTGGTCCACCTGATACCGGAAAATCTGACTGACTTTGGAAAAAGGCCCCGGTCCTACATTGAAAAAAGAAGGTTTACAAGAAAAGAGACAGACATATCAGCATATTATTGCGCCCTGGGTGATTGTGACCCGGATGCGCAGTGGCAGCCGTGCCGTGTACTGGACATCTCGCTCGGTGGCATGAAGATCATGATGAATGAGCATCTGAAAATGGGCACCGGGGTGACAGTCAATATCCAGGATGGAAAAGAGCTTGACGGATTGATTGTCTGGGCGAGGAGTCTCAAGGACCAGGCAGGCATTTACACGGGCGTCAAGTTCAAAGAGTCACCTGATGTGATAAATGAAAAGCTTCACAAGATAATGGAGATATAGAAAATGGGACCGGAAAATACTTCTGACGGAAAACAGACTGATGAGTTTTCAATGGATGCGATGCCGGACGAGATTATTGTTGATTTTCTGACAGAGACGAAAGAGAGTCTTGACGGAATAGAGAGCGATTTTATCGCCCTTGAAGAAGACCCCGGCAATGCGGACCTCATAAACAATATCTTTCGTATTTTTCATTCCATGAAAGGGGCTGCCTCGTTTATCGGATTTAAAAATCTGGAAAACGTATCTCATAAGGCGGAAGACGTACTCAACAAACTCAGAAAGTCCGAGCTGGTCCTTACCTCAGCCATAATGGACACGCTCCTGAACACCGTTGATATTCTAAAACTGATCCTGAAAGACGTTGAAGAAAACAGGAAAGATACTTCTGTAGACTGCGCCGAAATTGTCGGAAGGCTTATTGCCGCAGCAGCCGGGAATACCGTTAATGAGCCAAAATCTCCGGCCACCGGCCTGTCCGTCACACCCGTGCGTGCAGAGGCGGAACAAACTGTCAATCAGAACGGGAGTAAAGAAGCTTCCCCCGATCATATAGAACTGATGACTGAAATGATATCCCCCAACATCATAGATGATTTTCTTGAAGAGGCCCGTGAAGGGCTCCAGAAGCTTGAGGTCTTCTTCGTCAGCATTGAGAAAGAGCCGGGCAATAAGGAGTTGATGAATGACATCTTTCGGGTAATACATTCAATAAAAGGCTCCGCTGCATTGCTATGTTTCAGGAACCTGGAAGGGCTTGCCCACAAGGCAGAAGACCTGCTCAATAAATTAAGAAAAGGTGAAATGGTCCTCACGCCTCCCATGATGGATGCTTTATTAAGGGCAGTGGACGTTATACAAACACTGCTCAAAAATATTGAGAAGAATAAAAAAGACTCTGCAGTGAGCACTGAGGAGATCAAAAATATCCTTGAAGGTATAATTTGCGGCCCTGTGCCGACGATTGACAAAGCTCCCGCTGCGCAACCGGCAACCTCATCTTCTCCAACTCCGTCTATTGAGGGGAAGGCGGGAAACGTGAAGGCACAGGTCCATGCCGTAAAGGAAGATATCCGCTCTGTCAGGATAAGTGTAGAAAAACTCGACTACCTGTTTAATCTCATCGGCGAGCTGGTACTTGCCCGCAACAGGAATATCCAACTTCATAAAATCCTTTCAAAGAGATATTCCGACGATGACACAGTGACCTTTGACCTGACCGAGGCCGGGAGCTACCTGAATCAATTGACCTCGGAGATCCAGTGGGCGGTCATGAAGACCCGCATGCTCCCGGTGTCATCAGTCTTCAGTAAATTCAGAAGGGTCGTGCGTGACATAGCCAGAAACCTCGGCAAGGAATTAGAGCTTGAGACTACCGGAGAAGATACTGAGATAGACAAAAATATAGTTGAAGGCATAGGCGACCCGCTGACGCATTTAATAAGGAATTCGGCAGACCACGGGATTGAGATGCCCGAGGAAAGGACCAAAGCGGGCAAGCCGAGAAACGGCACTATTAAGCTGGACGCATACTATGAAGAAAATTCAGTTGTTATCAGCATAAAGGATGACGGCAAGGGCATTGATGTAGACGCCGTAAAGAGTAAATCCATAGAAAAGGGACTCATTAAAGCAGAGGACGCAGACAAGCTGTCCAAGCAGGCGCTACTGAACCTGATATTTGCCCCCGGCCTGTCAACTGCCCAAAACGTATCTGCTGTCTCAGGCAGGGGCGTAGGCATGGATGTAGTAAAAACCAATATCGAGAAATTAAGGGGGCAGATAATTGTCGACTCTGCGGTGGGCATGGGCACGGTAGTGAAGATGAAGATACCTTTGACCCTGGCCATACTCGACACTCTTATCATTAAAATCGGCGACCAGAGATATGCCGTGCCGCTTTCAAACGTTGTTGAGACCCACAGGATAGAATACCGTCAGATAGAAACGGTGCGGGGGAGCATGGTATTCAGGATGAGAAATGAGCTGTTGCCTCTGGTGCTCCTTACGGAGGTATTCAATCTTCCTTACAAACATGACAAGAATTCTGAGGTAACGATTGTGGTATTAAAGCACGGCCTGCTGAGGATGGGGCTGGTCGTAGATAAAACAGCGGGACAGGAGGAGGTAGTCATTAAGCCGCTGGATTGTCTTGACGGGATAACGGAGCCTGACGGCATATCCGGCGCAACAGTCCTCGGAGACGGATCGATAACTTTCATCCTTGACGTGGATTCTTTAATGAAGATTGCAAAGGCGGCGGAGGGCCGCCTTGCCTCCGACGTCACCATGGACAAGAATGTCGATATATGGGACACTGACACAATCAATGTAGTTCTCGTCGACAACCTTGGAAAAGAGCAGTATGCGATACCGGCAAGAAACATCAGAGAAATAGAGATGGTCCACAAGACAGATATAGAAGAGATAGGCGGCAGGCTCATGATAAAGTACAGGGGAGGGATAGTCCCCCTGACGACAATCGCAAGTTTTACCAATGTATCTGCTCAAAGGGAATTTGACAGGTACTATATGGTCATACTGACCAACCTCTCCGGTCCCGACAATAAAGAAGTCGGGCTGCTTGTCGGACGTATGCTCGGCATAAAGAAGATGGAAGTATCTGCTATTAATACAGGCGGCAATGAATTCAAAGGGGTGACCGGCTCTGTAATATTCAACGGCAGAATAAGTTTAATTTTAAATGTCGATGATGTGATAGGGTCCGCTTTTTCAGCAAAATCCGGCGATCTGATAAGTAAAAATTCAAACGCTTCCGATCATTCAAAGGCCGCCGGGCATGTCCTTGTCGTCGATGATGCAAAGACCCATCGGGCGATACTTGAGGATGTCGTAAAAGAGGCAGGGTACAGCCATATCAGCGCCGAAGATGGGTTGGATGCATTGAGCAAGCTGAATGACAGCATCAATCTTATTATTACAGACCTTGAGATGCCGAATATGAATGGGTATGAATTTACAAAAGAGGTAAAAAAGAGATATCCGGCCATGCCTGTGCTTATGGTGACATCAATGTCGGGGGAAGAAGACAGGGCAAAAGGCCTTGAAGCAGGAGTGGACAAATATCTTGTGAAATGGAACAGAGATGATGTGCTCTCGGAAATTAAGAAATACTTAAGGGAAACCGTTATCTAAATAAGCAGATGCTGAAAAGGAGAAGAACAAATGAACATCAATATCAAGACTAAACTCTTATTAATCTATTCGATGCTGTTTGCATTAGCTGCAGTAAATCTTGCGTTGTTGCATGTCCCCGCCTCAGGTTATCAGAAGGCTGTCTCTATCGCAATATTCGTTATAACGGGTGTTGTTGCAATGATGGGATGGAGATTCGTTAAAAAGGAGATCGTAGACCCGATACTGTCAATCAAGGACCGGATGTTATCAGCAGCAGAAGGTGACCTGAGGGTCAGGATTGAAGAAAACGGCGCCAATGAGATAGGGCAACTGGCGAGAGGGACAAATAAGATGATACTGGACATGAATAACGCTATAAAGCAGATAGTCAATATAGTAGCCGAACTATCAGAGTTCGGCTCCTCTTTGTCTCTGAAGAGTAAACTGATCGTCAAAAGCGCAGAGGACCAGACGGGCCAGGCCACCGCTGTGGCAACTGCGGCAGAAGAGATGACCACGACAGTGACGGAGATAGCACACTCGTCCGCCAATGCGAGCGAACTGTCAAAGAAGGCCCATAGCATTGTCGCTGAAAGCGCAGGCGTCATAAAGAACACATCAAACATCATTTATGCCCAGGGGGAAAAGAGCAAAAAAATAGGAGAAGTGATCAAATTCATAAATGACATAGCCAACAAAACCGACCTGCTCGCCGTAAATGCGGCAATAGAAGCGGCCAATGCAGGGGAGCACGGTAAGGGGTTTGCGGTAGTAGCTGAGGAAGTCAGAAAGCTTGCCGAAAGGACAACAAAGGCAAGCGCGGAGATCACGTCGATCATAGAAGACATTCAACGCGGTTCAGAACAGGCCGTTGAGGCCATGGACCGGGTGAACAGTTCTTTTGGCGATATCATGTCAAATGTTGATAATGTCAATGACCTGATTATGCAGATAGCCACGGCCGTTGAAGAACAGTCTGCCGCAGCGGATGAAATTGCTTCCAACATTCAACAGGTGGCCCAAATAGCCCAGGACACTTATATCTCATCAGAAGAGACGATCAAGGTCGTGTCGGGAATTACAGGCGCTGCGGGAAAATTGAGAAGTAATCTGTCGCTGTTCAAAGTAGACCATTCCGATACGGAAGGACTGATGACAGGGTTGGAAGCTCCTTCGTCAGATATAACTGGAGAATTTGAAAGGCCCCAGCAAATCGCATAGGCCGATGCAATTATTAAACCGGGAGGACCCAAGATGATTTCAAAGCTTAGTGTCATAAAGAATATAAAAATATCCAGCAAAGTCCTGTTTATTGCCATAATGGGCTTGGTCATTATTCTCGCCTATGCAGCGGGGATTGCTTATATGGGAATGGATGGGACGAAAACACTCGAGATGATTTATCAGCATAAAGTTATGCCCCTCGATGATTTGAGGCAGATACAGTTTGTGTTCCGGGAGATCGAATACCGTATGGTCGGGGTAAAAGCCGAAATAGCCGATGCCATTCCTTCGGGGAAACACCTGAATGAATCGATTGGGAAAATCGATGCTTTGTGGGGGGACATCAACAAAGCAATAACAGTTGATGATCTCATGCGCAAAGAGATCGAAGGATTTGAAAAGGGATATGACGGTTTCAAGGCAGTTGCCTCCAGGCTTGAAAAGGTGTATCTGGGCAACTAACCGGAAAAGGTTCCTGCCCTGATCGATGAATGGCTTGATTACAAGCCACTTATCTTTCGTTCAATAGACAACATGGTCGATATACAAAAAAAATCGGTGCAGGATTTTTATGTCAGGAACCAGCAAATGTCTTCAAGGATAAACACTGGACTGCTTATATTGACGATTATAACGATAGTATTGATATCTTCAATTACATACTTGATCGTCAGCAGTATTAAATCTGCCATGTCATATACGATTGACAGAATTGAGAAGCTGGCCGGCGGAGATTTCAGTATTAATATAGAGTCCGGCAGCAAGGACGAGATGGGAACGCTTCTGCATCATATTGACAAGATGATAAAATCGTTCAGCAATATGATATTAAACATCATGTCATCGTCAAACAATGTGGTTTCGTCTATCGGAATATTGAAAGCAAAATCTGAAAAAACGTCTGAAGGGGCCAAAAGCCAGTCCGACCATGCAAGCCAGATAGCAGCCGCTTCAGAGGAAATGACCACTACCGTCACGGAAATTGCAAAATCTGCGGGCACGGCAAGTGAGCTGTCGAAACAGGCCCATGACATAGTCAGGGACAGCGCCGGGATCGTCAAGGAAACCGCTGCAATCGTAAACAGGCAGGGGGAGAAAAGCAAGAAAATCGGCGAGGTAATCAGTTTCATCAATGACATTGCCAACAAGACCGACCTGCTGGCGGTAAATGCTGCAATTGAAGCTGCAAATGCCGGGGAGCATGGCAAAGGTTTTGCGGTTGTAGCGGAAGAGGTAAGGAAACTCGCAGAGAGGACATCCAAGGCCAGCGCCGAGATAAATTCAATAATCGCGGATATTCAGCAGGGATCAGGGCAAGCCGTAGCCTCAATGAATAAGCTGAATAAATCATTTGACCTTGTAATAGCGGACGTAGTCAATGTTAATGACCTGATCACACAGATCGCCACCGCTGTAGAGGAGCAGTCTTCGGCCTCCGAGGAAATAACCGACAATATAGGTGTGACGGCAAATATAGCCAAAGATATAGATACAATGGCAGATGACGTAATGACTGAATTCAACAGGTTAACGGAAATAGCCGGTACGTTGAAGAAATCCACGGCGGGGTTCAGAATAAATAAGACCAGTTTGGCCGGCGCCCTGCCGCAACACACTGATATTGGGTATTCAGTCCATCCTGATTAAATATGAGATTCTGACACAAGTATGGAAAATGTCCGCTGAAATACTGTAATCTGATTTCCTTTTGTTCCGGAACAGCCTGAAACAAAATCCGTCTTCGGGACCTCCACTTTATTTAATTTTCTTATTAACCAATAATCATTTATTTTTTGTATAATTTTTTGATTTTGCTATGTTATAATTTAAAACTTTTCTTCATGAGTGTTTGCGTTACAGTAATTCTTATTACCTAAAAAGGAGATAAAAGGAATGATCATTATCGGCGAAAAGATAAGCGTTATCGCTAAGAAAGTCAGAGAGGCGATGAACGCCCGTGATCCCAAACCCATCCAGGAGCTTGCTTTGGCGCAGTGGAAGGCAGGCGCTCACTTTATTGACCTCAATATCGGGCCTGCCGAGGACAACGGCGAAGACCTGATGAAGTGGATGGTCGAAAGCGTCCAGCAGGTCGTCCAGGCCCCGCTTTGCCTCGACAC
>JACRQA010000141.1 GCA_016222915.1 Nitrospirota bacterium
TCTTCTATCTTCGGAAGCACAGTCTTCCTATCATCGGTTGATTCAATAAGCTCAAGCACACTGGTAAACAGCTCAAGTGATTTTGTTTCTTCCAATGTCGGCGCAGGGGCCATTTTGGTCTCTGCCTGCGGCGGCTTTATTTCCTCGGCTTTTCCCGTTTCTGTTTTTTTAGGCGCTGCCGCACATGAATATATTAATACAACAATGAATGCCGGCAATAATAAATGCCAGATATTTTTTCTCATTATGCCTCCCCTGGGAATTAGAATATTTTAAATATCATTTCGATTACAACATAACTGAAGCATCGACCTTTTGCAATACCCCCCACGTATCATTTACATTGCTGACCATCCCAACATATGTCTATTCGGCCCTTTTTTTGCAAACTAAAGTATTACATATATAAGCCGATTTTATCACTGTAACCTAAGAGCGACATACAAAATGATAAATTTATATAGGAGTTGTTAAAATGATTAATCATTCAAATACAAAGATCAAAATAAAGATACTCATCAGCTTAATATTCAGCATTGCTCTTTTCATCTCATGCGGAGGCGGCGGGGGAGGCGGCGGAAGTTCTTCGAGCACTGCAGATACTCCAAACACGCCAGACACTCCGAACACGCCGAACTCTCCAGTCACTCCCACATTTTCTATTACTACTATTGACAGTACAGGTGATGTAGGATGGTCCTCCTCTTTGGCCCTCGGTTCAATTCATATCAGTTATTATGATAATACAAACGGATACCTCAAATATGCCTATCACAATGGTACCTCATGGAGCACTGAAATCGTTGATAATTCTTCTGATGTCGGCGACTATTCATCAATAGCTGTAGAACCTGACGGCACGGTCCACATAAGCTACTATGATTGGGCCGGCGAATTAAGATATGCGACCGGAACGGCCGGAGCGTTTACCACTGAAACTGTTGACAGTTCCGCTGACATGGGGATGTATTCATCAATCGCTGTGCAATCCGACGGTACCGTCCACATTTGTTATTATGACGCGGATACCGGGAATCTCAGATATGCAAGGGGCATATCCGGGGCATTTACAACCGAAATTATTGATGACTCTGCTGATTTGAATGGTTATTCCTCCATAGCCGTGGAATCAGACGGTACTGTCCATATCAGTTATTATGATTGGGACAACGGCAATCTCAAATATGCGACTGGAACATCCGGAGCATTTACTACTGAAACTGTCGACACGTCAGGTGATGTCGGAGACTATTCTTCCATAGCCGTGGAATCTGATGGCACCGTTCACATAAGTTATTATGATTACATTGATGTGAACAGCGGGCACTTGAAATATGCGACCGGAACGCCCGGAGCGTTTACCACTGAAACTGTTGACGCCTCAGCCAATGTCGGAGACTATAGCTCCATAGCTGTGGAATCAGACGGTACCGTTCATATCAGTTATCATGATATTGAAAACGACACACTTAAATACGCTACCGGCACATCAGGTTCATTTAATTCCATAACTGTTGATGAATCAGCTACAGTAGGAGAATATTCTTCAATCGCAGTTGAATCAGACGGCACTGTGCATATCAGCTATTACGATTATATCGACCCGAGCAACGGTCACTTGAAATACGCCGTGAAGTAGTCAATACAGCATATTAAAAAGCTTGCCTGACAATTCTTAATAGCGGCCAGGAGTATCGTCAAGCCCTTTGTTACCTTCCACCCAAACTCTTTTTTAATATATGCTAAACTATTTCCCAGGATTTTAAACATGCTGAACAACATTGACATCTCCGATTCAATTATTCTTAACGCCCTGCGCGAAGACGTCGGCAACGGTGATGTAACTACATCGTCTTTAATTCCTGAAGACAGCGTTTCCGAGGCCCGCCTGATTGCCAAAGGGGACTTGATACTGGCAGGCCTTCCATTTGCGGAAAGGGTCTTTCAACTGGTTGATGACAGTATTAAGTTCAGGGCATTCAAGAAGGATGGAAGTTTGGTCCGGAAAGGCGGTATCGTTGCAAAGATCAAGGGAAAGACCGCGGGTCTCCTCATCGCTGAAAGGACGGCCCTCAACATCCTTCAGAGGATGTCCGGAATTGCTACCCTGACAAACGAATATGTTAAAGCTGTAAGGGGATTAAGTGTTGAGATAACGGATACCAGAAAAACCGCTCCGGGACTCAGATATCTTGACAAGTATGCCGTGAGAATGGGCGGCGGGGCAAACCATCGTTACGGGCTTTATGACGGGGTGCTCATAAAGGACAATCATATAGCGGCAGTGGGTGGCGTCGGGAAGGCCCTGAAGCTGGCCCGCCAGGCAGCTCATCACTTATTGAAAATTGAAGTAGAGGTAAAAAATATTCCGGAGGTGAAAGAAGCGCTTTCAGCCGGCGCTGACGTTATAATGCTTGATAATATGGACCTTGAAATGATGAAAAAAGCCGTGGGCATCATTCGTCATGGAAGACCCGGTATATTGATCGAGGCCTCCGGCAATATGGACCTGGGAAATATACGGGAAGTTGCGGAGACAGGAGTTGACTTGATATCTGTCGGCGCCTTGACCCATTCTGCCCCTGCTGCTGACCTGAGTTTGCAAATCAGCTCCTCGTGATTGTTAATTAGTTTGACAAGCAGCTTATGCAATCCTTATAATTTAAACTCTAATTTTATTCAGAAGGTCTTTGATATGCGTTTAAAAATTACAGACATTCCCGATGAAGGACTGACGGACGAGTTTGACCTTCCCGTTGAAGTAAGGGATGGCGGCGTATCCGATACGGCGCATGTAGTTATAAATGTAAAAAGGTTCGGCAAGAAAGTGCTGGCGGAAGGCAAGGTAAATATTACCGTGTCACTTAATTGCAGCCGTTGTTTAAAACCAGTGCCTTATCCGATAGAAACAAAGTTCAGTGAAGAATATAATCCTGCAATGGACCTTGATAAGGAAGAAGAACAGGAGTTGACCGAAGGGGAATTGGATCTCAGCTATTACAGTAATGACGAGTTGAATATTTCGGAGCTGATCAGGGAGCAGGTACTGCTCTCCGTTCCGATGAAGCCACTGTGCAGTGCGGACTGTCATGGTATCTGTCTGAAATGCGGCAAGGACCTGAATGAAGGGGCCTGCCTGTGCAAGACAGAGGAGATTGACCCCAGGCTGGCGCCGCTCGGCAAGTTTAAGGAATTGATGAAAGACCGGGGCACAGCTTAAAGTCTCCCCTCCCTTGACGGGGAAGGGACATATATAATGATGCAAATAAAAAATAAACCGTGATATAGTCTTAAAAAATCAGTTTAATAAAATAAATCAGGAGGGTAATATGCCAAATCCAACATCAAAACACACTAGGTCCAGAAGGGACAAAAGGCGGGCAAACTGGAAGATCACTGCTCCAAGCGTATCGCTGTGCCCGGATTGCCAGGAACCGAAGCTTCCGCACAGGGTATGTATGAGCTGTGGGACCTATAACGGGAAAAAGATAATGGAAGTAGTTGAAAAAGAGACCGCATGAGGATAGCCCTTGATGCCATGGGAGGGGATTTCGCCCCTGCCACGAATATTGACGGCGCGATTGAGGCCCTGAGCGAATTCAGTGACCTGTCGGTCATACTCGTCGGTAATGAATCCGCTATTAAGGCCGAACTCGACACGCGGGATTGTTCTAAACTGCCTATAAGCATTCAGCATGCCTCTGAGGTAGTGGAGATGGATGAATCACCGTTAATGGCCTTGCGGAGAAAAAAGGATTCATCAATACGGGTGGCCGTAAACATGGTAAAGGCCGGAGACGCCGATGCAATGGTCAGCGCCGGAAATTCAGGGGTTGTAATGGCCACGGCCCTATACGTCCTCGGCAAATTGCCCGGAGTTGAACGGCCTGCTATAGCCGCCATTATGCCAAGCTTAAAAGACCATTTCCTACTGCTGGATGCAGGGGCCAATGTTGACTGCAAGCCTATCCAGTTGTACCAGTTTGCCGTGATGGGCGAGGCCTACGCGAGATTTATTTTCAATATCGAAAGACCCAGGGTGGGGCTTCTGAGCATCGGTGAGGAGGACGCCAAGGGGAATGAGCTTACAAAAGAGGCCTTTAAGCTTATAAAGAGCTCTAATGTCAATTTTATCGGGAACATCGAGGGCCAGGACATATTCTCCGGCGAGGCAGACGTAGTTGTGTGTGACGGCTTCGTGGGGAATATTGCGCTCAAAGTCAGCGAGGGCCTGGCTGAAACAATAGTGGAAATGTTGAAAAGGGAATTCATGGAAAAGGCCCAGGACAAGGGTGATGCCTCGGTCTTTAAGGACATATTCAAGAGCTTTCTGAAAAGGACTGATTATTCCGAATACGGAGGCGCTCCGCTTTTAGGCATAGCTAAACCGTGCATAATCAGCCACGGCCGTTCAACCTCAAAGGCGATCAAGAATGCCATCAAGGTGGCCGGCGCGTTCCATGGAAAAGGGATACTGGATGTAATTTCAAGTGAATTCAACAAGAACTTTGCACGGGGGGAGTCAGTTGTCACTGATGAGTAGGATAACCGGCACCGGCTCTTTTGTCCCGGCAAAGATCATAGATAATTTCGATCTCGAAAAGAAGGTCGACACTTCGGATGAATGGATCACGGAACGGACAGGCATCAAGGCCAGAAGGACCCTGGCTACCGGCCAGACCAATTCCGACATGTGCCTGGAGGCCTCAAAGAGGGCGCTTCAGTCTGCGGGGCTAAAAGCAAAAGACATCGACCTTATAATCGTCGCGACCATGAGCGGAGATATGCCCATGCCCTCGACCGCGGCCATACTGCAGAGCAAACTGGGCGCGAAAAATGCCGCAGCCTTTGACATCAATGCGGCATGCAGCGGTTTTTTGTACGGTCTTTCAGTGGCCGACAAGTTTATCAGGACCGGCGCTTCGCAAAAGCTGCTTCTCATCGGGTCTGAAGTCAATTCACGTTTTCTGGACTGGAAAGACAGGACCACGTGCGTGCTCTTCGGTGACGGCGCGGGCGCTGTGGTGCTTGAGCCTGCAAAGGGTAAAAGGGGAATATTGTCCACCCATCTTCATACTGACGGCAATATGTGGGACTTTATCTGTCTGCCCGGTGGCGGGTCGCAGCTTCCCCCTTCGTCAAAGTCGATCAGGGACCGGATGCATTTCATTAAAATGAGGGGCAATGAGACCTTCAAGATCGCGGTCAGGACGCTTGAAAAACTCGCCCTCAGCACACTGAAGCACAACAACGTAAAGCCTTCAGAGCTTGCAATGCTGATCCCCCACCAGGCGAACCTTAGAATAATAGCCGCGACTGCCAGCAGGCTGAATATCCCGATGGACAGGGTAGCGGTCAATCTCGATAAATACGGGAACACGTCAAGCGCGTCAATTCCAATCGCGCTTGATGAAGTCGTAAAAGCGGGCAGGATCAAAGACGGTGATTATGTCCTTCTTGAGGCATTCGGCAGCGGACTGACGTGGGCCTCGGCGTTGATAAAATGGTAATTGGAGGGTAAATGGATTATTTTTTAGATGAAGAACAGATGATGATAAAGGACCTGGCGCGGCAGATAGCCGATGAAAAGGTAATGCCGATAAGGGCCGAGTTGGATGAGAAGGAGGAGTTCCCCTGGGAGATAATGAAATTGCTGGCCCAGTCGGATTTCCTGGGGATATATATCCCTGAAGAGTACGGAGGCATGGGCAGGGGCGGGTTTGAATTTTGTCTGGCTGTTGAGGAATTGAGCAGGGCCTGTCTCGGCGTATCTACAACGTATGCTGCAAACGCCCTCGGTACTTATCCCATCCTCCTATATGGTTCAGAAGAACAGAAAAAGAAATATCTTCCCGAAATCGCCTCGGGCAAGAAGCTTGTGGCGTTTGCTCTTACTGAGGCCAACGCCGGAAGCGATGCCGCAGGGGTGCAGACCACTGCTCGACTTGAGGGCAATGAATATGTCCTTAACGGCACGAAGCAGTGGATAACAAACGGAGGAGAGGCCGGTATCTATACGGTCATCGCGATAACGGATAAAAGTAAAGGCGCCAGGGGCGCTTCTGCGTTCATCGTTGAAAAAGACACCCCGGGGTTCACCTTTGGCAAGAAAGAAAACAAAATGGGAATAAGGTCGTCTTCCACAAGGGAGCTCATATTTGAAAATTGCCGCGTCCCGAAAGAAAATCTGATCGGGAAACCCGGCATGGGGTTTATCGTTGCAATGAAGACGCTTGACAGCTCAAGGACAGGAGTCGGGGCACAGGGAGTCGGCGTAGCGCAGGGCGCATATGAAGCTGCAGCGGTATATGCGCTGGAGAGACAGCAATTCGGACAGCCGATAATCAGCATACAGGCCGTGCAGCATATACTTGCGGACATGGCCACCCAGATAGAAGCTGCAAGGGCGCTGGTATATGCGGTGGCCAAATTCATAGATACTAAGGCGAAAGACGTTTCCAAAGAATCCGCAATGGCAAAGCTGTTTGCCACGGACGTTGCAATGAAGGTGACAGTGGACGCGGTACAGGTGATGGGCGGCGCGGGTTATATGAGGGAGTATCCGGTCGAGAAGATGATGCGTGATGCAAAGATACTTCAAATATATGAAGGCACAAACCAGATACAGAGAAATGTAATCGGGCAGGCTTTGGTCAAGGAAACAGCTAAGAAGAAGTAGCGCGTATTAATGTCATGGCCAGAAGAAGCATTTATATATTAAGTATCGCCGTCATTGTCATATGCACCGGCTGCGTTACACTCCTTTCAAAAAACGGCGCACTTGTCCGTTTTGAAGAAAACGGCGAGAAGGTCGCGAATTGTAAATTTATGGGGACGGTCAGAGGGGCTTCCCCGGCAGGATTGATAAAGGACCTGAAATTAGAGAACGCGTTAAACGAAGCAAGAAACAACGCGGCCCTGCTTGGGGCCAATACCGTTGTGATTATCAGCAAGGGCTCCATGTTTGATCAAACCGTTATTCACGGCAAGGCTTACCATTGTCCCATGAATTGATAATCGTCCTTTTAACCAACCGGCTTATAAAAATATTAGAATTTTAAAATAGACACCCCCGGTCATTATGGGCAACATAAAATCTGATTAACTGAGTCAAAGGTACCCTGAGGTCCAAATGGAAAAAAGAGCATTTGCGCGAATTCCTTTCAATGCGGAAGCGAGAGTTTACTGCGGCAACAAGGTCTGTGACGGGACCGTGATGAATATTTCTGAAAAGGGGATGTTCATAAGCACACAGGACATGCTCTTCCCTTTTGAATCTCAATTGGACGTGGCAATACCTTTCAATGGGAAAGTATTTAGTGTCCCCGTCAGTCTCAGGAGAATGGAGATGTCGCCCGATTCTAATGACGGCATAGGAGTGGAGTTCATGGGGCCGTCGGAGGAGTATTATCAGTTCGTAAACAGTCTCAGGGATACCTTGTAATGAGACCGGCTTAGCCGCCCCTTTCTCAATCCACCGGACTTCTCACTGCCAGCCCCGGCGTATTCAGCACGTGAGTGTAAATCATAGTCGTGCTTACGTCTACATGCCCAAGCAGCTCCTGCACTGTGCGAATGTCATATCCGTTTTCAAGAAGATGTGTGGCAAATGAATGCCGCAGGGTGTGACAGCTTACCCTTTTATTTATGCCCAGGGCCTGAGAGGTTTTCTTTATTTCTTTCTGCAATGAATTCTCATTAACGTGATGCCTGCGCACCCTGCTGCTCCGGGGGTCCACCGACAAATTATTGGCCGGGAACACGTATTGCCATATGAATTCCTTTGCGGCCGATTTGTATTTGTGCTCCAGCGAAGGCCATAGCCAGACCTCCCCGCCGCCTTTTGCAAGGTCTTCATCATGAAGTCGCTTCACAATCTCAATCTGTTCCCTCAGCGGCTTGTGAAAACGCTTCGGCAGGATGGTTATCCTGTCCTTCTGTCCTTTGCCGTCACGCACAATTATATGGTTCTGTGCAAAATCAATGTCCTTTACCCTCAGTCTTATACACTCCATCAGGCGCAGGCCGCTTCCGTAAAGCAGCCCGGCCATCAACGCATATGTCCCCGGCAGCGCATCCAGTAATTTGTCCGTCTCCTCGCGCGCAAGGACCACCGGCAACCGGACCGGACGCCTGGCCCTTGTGAATTCTCCTAATTCTCCCAAATCTTTTTTTAATATATGCTCAAAAAGAAAGACCAGCGCATTCAAGGCCTGGTTCTGGGTGCTCGCCGAGACCCGTTTATTCACGGCAAGATGCTCAAGGTATGCCTTGACGTCGCCTGCGGTAATATCATCAACCGGCTTTAGCTTGTGAAAATTCATAAAGCGACGCACCCATTGCACATACGCCTGTTCAGTGCGGATGGAGTAATGAAGATAACGGATTTCTCTCTGAATTTTTTCAGATATTTGCTCTGCTTCCAATATCCCCCCTCCCCTTTTAGGAGAGGTCAAGGGTGAGTGGGACTTAAACCACGGGACCTTCAGAAAATCTCTAAACAATAATTTTAAAGCGTCTCTTGCCTGCTCCACCTGCCCGGCTTCCACACTTGAGGAAAGCTGCCCGATAAATCCTTTTACGTCGTTTGCCGAGCATTCACGCAAAGGTTGTTTAATATAATCAAAGAACTGCTTCGCCCATTGAACGTAACTGCGCGCGTCTTTAGCGGACGCCCCGGTTTTAAGCGCGAAGTCATAATAGCACTTCCATCGGTCGTTATTAATCTCAGACGCAGATACCAATTTGGTCTCCGAAGGATTGCATTCATCCCGGTTCCATTCATGCGGGTAATTTATAGTGCTTTCCCGGATACAGCTCGTTTCAAATTCGTTCCCAATAATGTATTCATAATAATTACGCTGCCAGACGGCAATTCTCAGTCTGTTGAGGATTTGGTCGATATTGTTGGTTGCCGGCATTGCCATAATCATATCCCCCTACGTTATCTGATCGCTTATGTAATGAATATTCCCTTGCCATGTCCCCGATGACAGTCAAAATTATAAACTAATACTCCTGAAATTAAAACCCCATCCTGTCCTTAAATATTTTTGAATTTATTTTCTTGTATTTTTCTCCAAAGTTTATTATTATGATTCATCACCCTGGGCGAATCAGGCAAGCAAACGGAAACATTATTATCAGAGGGGGACCCATGAAAAAATTTCTTCCTGCTTTCACGTTGTTAATTTTTGCACTCCTTATTTCCGGGTGCGGCGCAGGTCTGGACGGATCCAAGTCGGGTCCCGGAGCGGAGTCCGGTAACGAGACAACCAGTTCAGACGTCGGCGCCCTTTTATTCCAGATGGATTTCAATCCTCTGCTGGCAAGCGCTTCAAATTCAAATCTTGCTGCTGCCGTTACAGAAGTTCCGACAATTACAGCCGTTACCGTTAATGTATCCAGGACGGGTTACGCAACAATAACCAGGAACCTTACAGTCAGCAATAATATTGCCACAGGACAAATAGACGGTCTGCAACCAGGGTATTGGCATGTGCAGGTCGATGTCTTTGAGGGTACGACTTTGATCTTTACCGGTTCCAACGACATAAATGTCATTGCCGGAGCGGTCATGCAATGTACAATTCTTCTGGACCCCGGAAACACCCCTGGGCCGACAACAGGATCAATCAGTATTGTCGTAGGCATTAATCCCATGCCTGGATATTCGGCCATAAACCAGTCGGTTGACTACATACTCTTCGATAGTGTAAACGCCACCTGTTATATACTTGACGCGCCTGCCAGGATAATCGCAATATATGAAGCTGATACTCTTATCAGAGTGAAGGACATTGCCTTTTCCGGGTCCCCTCTCTCCATCGCCCTTGACAGCTCCGGGACGGGGATTTACCTGGGTTATTCAAGCGGCCACATCCGTCACATCGATATCGAAACCGGGAAAGACGACCTTGTTGCTGATGTCTTGATGGAGGCGCAGAAACTGGTCGTATTAACAGATAAATTCCTTATGGTGACAGGTCCCGGATCGTGGGACACCGACCTGAAGGTAGTGGACGTCGCAACCGGACAGGTTGTCAGCGCTAAATCCATATTTTACGAATTGACGGACCTCGTTTATAACCCCATCTCCAAAACTGTATATTCTCACCATCAGGGTGTATCTCCAACAGACATTCATTACATTAAAATCAACGAAGCTACAGGCGCTATCCTGAGCGACGGAGATTCCATATACCACGGCGGATATTCCTTTGGACTTCCACTGCGGCTGATTAACAACGGGACAAGGATAACTGCATCGTCCGGAGAGATGTTCAGCTCTGCCGAGTTGACAGCCAACGATTTACGTTACAGCGGCAATCTCGGCTACAGGTATGTTGATCTCAGCTCAGATGACACTGCCGTCAAATTGTATCTTCTCAACAGCGGCAACATCCAGAAGCTTTTGGTCCTGGACGGGACCACTTATTTTCTTGAAATGTCCCTGGAATTGTCCGGAACGCCCAAAAGAGTATTTAATACCGCAAACTCGATCATTGTCTTTTCAATAAAAGACGGCAAATATTACGCGAAGGCCTTTGCCAAGAATGAGCTTGGCCTGTAGACGGCAACGCTGATTAGTGATAGAGAGTATTTGATGTTCCCTTGGATTTAGGAGCGGACCCTACTATAATATTTTGCTAACGCTCTAAATAATTTCCAAACACAAAGTCGCTATGTTGGAGAGTAAGCAGTGATTCAAGAGACGTCTTAGGCAATATCTTATAAATCGACAAGTGAAAGATTAATGCTTTTCAATTTTTTGTACTATGCAGAAGAAGGTATATTGAATATGCCTCTTTCTGTCTAATATCTGTTAGCTGCTACGTCTAATATCTGTAGGCTTTGAGGAATAAAAATGTCACTAAAATACAAAATCATTAAAAGCATTAAAACAGTTTATGTTATTGGACAGGGTGTTATATCATTTACTGAATTAATGGATCATATTAATAAACTTGCCCAAGATCAAGATTATAATGCCCCGATGAAAAAACTTGTGGATTATAGAACAATTAAGAGCCTTGATCTTTCCATGAGTGAATCTGAAGCATTTGCTCAAGAAAAAGCAAAACATAATGATATATTCTCAGGCGAACGGTGCGCAATTGTAACTCCTTTGGACAGTAACTTTGGTATGGCCAGAGTTCATGATGCACTCATTGGATTAAAAGATCCGGAAATTAATACGATGGTTTTTAGAGACTTCAACAAAGCGCAGGAGTGGTTAGGCATTAATTTTGATGATGACGATTTAATTATCAGCTAACAACCAGATGCACGTGAACGAGTGCCACAGGACGCTTTTTCAGATGAGCAGTGACTTGAGATTTCCAAATCGTCTTTATGCTCTTTAACGTTCTCAGGTGGCACTCGTCAGTGATCAGGGCGTTATGCCTTGACGCTACACAGGGGGAAAGGAGGCTATAACGTAGTTTCGTAGCTTATCAATAAAAACAATAATAAAAGGGGGCTTCAACATGAAATATGTCATATGTTTATTAGCGTTAGGGATGATATTAATTTCCCAACCTAATGTGTTTGCTGTTGAAACTGTAGTGCAGCCAGGCCCGGTGGATGGTACTGATGTTTTTGTTACAAATGTATTTTACGGTGGGGGAGCAAATGATTCGAGTTTAAGAGTAGGTGGTTTTGGAGACACATATTACTCCTTGATTACATTTAATCTGTCTCAGTTACCTTCATATGCCGATTCCGCAACGATCTATCTATACTGCCGCTCACATCCTAATGGTGATTGTGGTAGCTTGGCAACTTCTATGTACCTTGATAGAGTAACCAGTTCATGGGACGAGAGTACAAAATGGGGCAATAAACCATCATATTCTAATTTAGGCACGATTGCTGCTCCAACATCTGATTCATGGTATGCCATAGACGTTACTAACTTATATAATTCATGGCAGAGTGGTTCATATGGAAACTATGGTATCCAGTTACGTCCTACTGCCATAAGCAATAACTGGAACGTATTTAATAGTTCCGATTATACTGATGATCCATCTTTAAGACCAAAGCTGGTAGTTAATGCTTCAGTTGTTCCCGAACCGATAAGTTCTATCCTTTTTGTCACAGGCGGGACGCTTTTAGCAGGACGAAGGTTTTTAAGAAGGAAGGCATAACAAAACGCTGGAGATGAACGAGGCGCACAGGACACTTTTTGAGCTATGATTGCAATTCACGTTCAATCGGTTATTTTGCATTTGATTATCCTGCATGCGCCTCGTCACTCAGCTTGTCGTTATACCTCTGACGCTATCGGAGAGAAAGGAGGTGGAGTCTCTGTAGTTATGCAGTATTGAAGTATCTGAAAAAATAATAAATATATTAGGGGGCGGGAAATGATGAAATTTATGTTTTTAGTAAAAATAGTACTTATGTTGCTATTCTTATCTTTTACAGCTAATGCAGAGACTTTGACAATAGGCGGTGTTACCTATAACCATACTATAGCCACACTTTCACAGGCAAGATATGGATTATCCGCCACATCAATTGATGGACGGGCATTCTTCGCCGGAGGGGATATAGTGGGAGGGTTATCTAATGTTGTGGACAGTTATGATGTTAATACGGGAACATGGTTAAGTTCACGGAGAGGGGAAGTTTCCCCGCTTAGCCAAAGCCGATATATGACGTCGGCAACGTCAAGTGACGGACGAGCATTCTTTGCAGGCGGCGCACCTGGTGGCCCTTATGAAAGCAAGGTAGTAGACGTATTCGATTCAACAGGTTCACGGATAGCTCAAACATCACTTTATGGGACTTCTACTTCCGGGCGTCAAAATATGGCAACGGCTTCAGCAAATGGCAAAGTCTACTTCGCTGGTGGTGGCTCACACTATGATGCTGATTGGACAGAATTCACTACTGACTGGGTGGATGAATTTGACGCGACAACTTTAAGCCACCGAGTTATGACCCTATCCACTCCTCGTTCCGGTTTGATGGGTACGAGTGTCAATCAAACTGTTTTATTCGGTGGTGGGAATTACATTCCTTTGGGAGGCAATTTCTCTGTGTCCAAGAGTCGCGTTGATATCTACAATACGCAGTCTGGTATCTGGAGTACGTCTGAATTGTCGGTTGCTCGGCAACACGGGACTGCAACGACAGTCGGAGATAAGGCGATCTTTGCTGGTGGACAGATTACGGAAGCAGACGGACATACCACGCACAATAGCTCAGTAGTCGATATCTTTGATAGTCTAACGGGTTTATGGTCGACTTCCAACCTTTCGCAAGCACGATATGGACTGTCGGCTGGAAGTATTGGCGATTTAGCATTCTTTGCTGGTGGTACCCCAACGTCCGGGACAGTAAGTGATGTTGTTGATGTCTATGACCAGAGGTCAGGTACGTGGTCAGTGCTTAATCTGAGCGCTCCGCGATCTTATCTGTCTGCAACAACAGTTGGGAATACAATCCTGTTCGGCGGGGGGTATACATATGAGAACGGAACATTTAAGGTAAGCGATGTTGTAGATGTCTTCACTGTCACACCGACAGTTGTTCCTGAACCAATAAGTTCTATCCTTTTTGTCACAGGCGGAACACTTTTGGCAGGAAGAAGATTTATAAGAAGAAAGGTATAACAAAACGCTGGAGATGAACGAGGCGCACAGGACACTTTTTCGGCTACGATTGCTATTCACGTTCAAGCAGTTCTTTTGCATTTGTTTGTCGTTCATGCGCCTCGTCACTCAGCTTGTCGTTATCCGTAGAGATATTCTTATCATAGCGGTGGGATGATGATGTTTGGGCTATTTGAATGCCGGTTAAACAAAGTAGGTGGAAGTCCTGTGGGCTTTAAGCGATCGTGCTTGCTTACTTTCAATTATTCATTACTACGCTTTAGCCAGACTGAGAGGGACGTCGGATTCAAAATAGCCTTTTACCGAATTGAAAGAAAGGAACATCATGAAACTTAAATTACTCCTTGTAACCCTATTTCTTCTCACCCTATCCGCCTGCAGTCCTAACATTGCCTACACCCCACAAACAACAATGTCCAAAGAGCAAGCCAAGGAGATTATTATACGTGCTCTCAGAGAGCAGCCGGACACTGATGAGATACCTACTGATATTAATATTACAGACGATTATCTTGAATTATCTTACGGTGACGAACGTGTCTTTATTTATTACGACAATATCGGCGATATTCATTTTTACAAAAAAGCATACTATCACGTTCAGGTCAATGACAAAGACAGTCACAGCAAGATCGATTTAGAAATAGCCAACGAACAAAAAGCCAAGGCGTTTATAGACGCGCTCAATAGCTTAATGATCGGTGTTAAATAATCTGTTACATATTTAACTATGTTATTAGATATACCGTTACGCCATTTGCAGCGTATACAGCACAGAACATAAAGCCTTAGAAAAATAAAGACAAAGAAACAAGGCAGATATTGTTTAATAGAATCGGACGACATACAGCAAGAACGGATAACAACAAGATGGACGTGAACGAGTGCCACAAGACGCTTTTTCAGTTGAGCGACGGTTTGAGGTTTGCAGACCGGTCTTTTGCTCTTGAGCGATTTTACAGTGACACTCGTCAGTCATCAGGGCGTTAGGCCTGAGAGTTACAAAACCGTATAACGGTTAATTACAAATGTCATTCAGGGAGAAGAGATGAAAACCTCAAAGTGCCTTTTAATTATTATTTTGATGCTCTGCTACGTTCCAGTATATGCAAATACCAACATAGTCATTAATGGAGGTTTTGAGTCGCCTGATATTAATAGTGGCCTTGGTTATCGTATTCTTGGCCCGGATATTATTGGGTGGACATCAAATGATTTGATTGAGATTCAAGACTATACTATGTTTACGCCATATGACGGTTCACAATATATGGAATTGGCTGTTTATTCTAATGTGACAATCAGCCAGTCACTTGCAACCAATCCTAACGAACTTTATACGCTCAGCTTTGCCTTTGCTGGAAGACCTGATACTTCTGTACTGACAAACGGTCTTAATGTTTTTTGGGGTGGAGCGCAGTTGAATCCATTTACTATAATAGCGAATCCTGAAACTGAACCTGGATGGACAGTTTATTCATATTATGATCTCATTCCAACAGGCAGTGCTACACTTTTGCAGTTTCAGGGAGGTATGGCGAGCGACCAATTTGGTTCTTATATTGATGGTGTTAGTGTGACAAGTAACGCTATTGCTCCTGAGCCGATAAGTTCTATTTTATTTGTCACGGGTGGAACGCTATTGGCAGGACGAAGGTTTATAAGAAGACAGGCCTAACAAGTCATTGGAGTGAACGAGTGCCACAGGACACTTTTTTAGGTAGCATTGTTATGAGGAATGCAAATCGGTTTGGAGGCATGTTGTCATTTTACAGTGGCACTCGTCGCTCAATTCTACGTTAGGCGATAAAAAAGGAGGACCATCATTATGCTCAGTCGGATTTTTCTTGTATTACTTATTTTGTTAGCTGTACAGGGGACAGCCATTGGAGGTTCGATTGAAAAAGCTGATATGTTACGAAAACATGCACTTCTTACTGAAGCGAAGATTGAGTTGATTGATATCATTTTCAGTAATGCTACGGAAGCCGTCAAAGCCACTGCATACTATGATCTTGGCACCATAGCTTTTGAGGAGAAAAACATATCCGGTGCGCTGGATACATGGACACAACTCGTCGGTAAATATCCAAAGTCACAGCAAGCAACTCTTGTCAGGGATCGAATCAAAGAGCTTTCCGAAATTGTAGGTGAAGTATCAAAAGCGAGTGCAGAAAATGCAATAGCTCAATCATATCTAAGCCATGCTGATTTTTGGTCAGAAAGGAAGAGTTCCATATTCAGGATAGATTCCAGTTGGATTCCGAACGTAGAAGCAGCAGTGAAATGGTACGACAAAGTTATTGCAGAGTTTCCGAAGTCAGTAGCATCAAGGTTAGCCTACGAGGGGAAAATGCGCACTTATCTTGGATGGGAAGTTCCAGGTAAATATGGAGGATATTATGGAATACAAGGTAATTTTAACAAGTATATGCCAGAACTACTCGACACTTTATCGGCTTTTGAATCAGACCATCCAGAAGCACCAACTCTTCAAGCATTTCGTTTCCAAATCGCTCAAGCGTATTGGAGGCAGAAGGATTGGGATAAAACAAAAGAGTGGCTTAATCTGATTATACAAAAAACTGGTACTACGGATAGCTTTTATAAAGATTTAGCAGAGCGTAGACTTCAGCAAGTCGAATATTAACGCCTAACCATGCGCTGCAGATGAACGAGTACCACAGGACACTTTTAGGGTAGCATTGTTATGAGGAGTGCAAATCGGCTCGGAGGAATGTTGTTATCTTTCAGTGGTACTCGTCACTGAGCTTTACGTTATGCCTATGAGATTCAGAACCGATTTGCGGTTTTAATTCAATATCATTAAGGGGGATTTTAAAATGAAGAGGAGAAGAAGTGGAAGATTTATCGTCTCGTTGTTTGCTGTATTTATTATTTCTACGTTGAGTGCTCATGCGGAGCTATTCAACCGTGGCACGGACACACAAGGCTATCAGTTAATCTATGATGATGACCTTAATATCACGTGGTACGATTATACAAAAGACAATGATTTTTGGCAGAATCAGGTGAACTGGGCTGCTGGCTTAGATGTAGACTTTGGCGGAACTCACTATACTGACTGGAGACTGCCGTCAACCGTGGATGGTTCGTTTGTTTTTGGTTCTAACGGCACTACCACTGCAGGCTATAACATAACTAACAGCGAGATGGGGCATCTGTACTATACAGAGCTTGGGAATAAAGGATATTGGGCGACCGACGGTACCCATCCTCAGCTTGGCTGGGGGTTAACCAACAAAGGTGACTTTCAACATTTAATAGCGGACATCTACTGGTCGGGTACGGAGTATTCTTATTATACATCTACAGACAACGCCTGGGTCTTCAACTCCTACTACGGTGTCCAGAGCACGGGCGATGAGACCTTACACAGCCTCTACGCCCTTGCCGTGCGTCCCGGAGATGTCACTGTCGTGCCTGAACCAGTAAGCTCTATGCTTTTTCTGACAGGCGGATCACTTTTAGTGTGTAGAAGATATCTGGTAAGAAGTAAGGCATAATAAACATTATATTCTCGATATTGTTCATAGGAAAGAGGACTCTAACTAATCGTGACAATAACTGACTCTCAACTTAAAGGAAATTGGGCCGAACAATTTATTGCATATGAACTGGCTGCTAAAGGCTGTCTTGTTCGGCATGTTACGCAAGGACATGACACAGGAGTGGACCTGTATTGTGAAACTACATGGAAGGGGTTCCCATTCTTGCACTTCTGGTGTCAAATAAAAGCACGACAAATGATAAAACAGGCAAAGATGATAACATTCAGACCAGAACCGATGCACGTTTCTTATTGGCAAAAGCAGCCTGTTCCTGTTTTTATTTTTATTGTTCCCAGTTTTCTCCGAGACAAGCAAATGACAAAACCCTACTATATTTTCAATCCGTTGGACATTAAAAATGGACTAATGCATTCTTTCTTGAGAGTTATGCATTCTAACGACCTTCATCGCTTCTTATATGATTTACTGGTTATTAAAACTCAGCAATGGGATGCTAAAGATGGCAGATTAAATCCAATAAAACACCCACATTTATCTGATAGCTTTATTGGTTTTGAACCCGGAATGACACTTCCTTTCAATAAGGAAGTACTAAGGGCAATACGCTGGGGGTTATGGCGTCTAATCGATGATAATTTATTTCTTGGTAGTGGTCGAGAGAAATTACATATGTTTAATGATTTGAATCCTTTATCTGCAGAACGAAAGCAGAGGATTAAGAAAGTCAAGCCTTATGTGGATGCTTTAAATAGTTTATGCAATAAGAATGACTCGTTGCATTGGGAAAGTTATTATGTAATTGGGCAGTATTGTGAGTTAGAAGAGGTAATTGATGAAGCACTTATTTACTATGAAAAGGCTTTATCAATTATTGACATTATAAAAAAGAAATATCCGGCTAATAGTAATGCTATAAGTTCACATGAAGTAGATGTAAATAGAGCACTCAGGCGAGTCAAAGCTCGATTCCAAAGAAAGGCATAACAAGTCATTGGAGTGAACGAGTGCCACAGGACACTTTTTTAGGAAGCATTGTTTTGAGGAGTGCAAATCGGTTTGGAGGCATGTTGTCATCTTGCAGTGGCACTCGTCGCTCAATTCTACGTTAGAAACTACGCTATTTTTCTATAAGTCGCAAATTTACAGACTTATGAAAATAAATATTGAAGGAACCACCACATTAAGAGTATAGTTTATATGTGAGTGTTCCAAAGAATACAATTCAACTTGTTCATGAATCTGCTGAAAAGAAGTTATTATTTTTACCACATGCAATTCAGCAGATGTCACGACCAGACAGAATGATTAGTCCATCGGATGTTCATCGAGTAATCAATAACGGTGAACTTATTGAGGATTATCCTGAAGACGCCAGAGGGCA
>JACRQA010000134.1 GCA_016222915.1 Nitrospirota bacterium
TGGAAGGGTTACATAGCGCTCAGCGAAATTATCCTGTGCGCTACAGGGGGCGAGGCGCTTTACGCGGACATGGGACATCTCGGGGCAAAGCCCATACGTCAGGCGTGGATGACTGTTTTTGCCGCGCTGGTCCTGAATTATCTCGGTCAGGGCGCATTCCTGCTGAACCACCCTGAAGCAAAGAACGTCCTGTTTGAAATGGTCTTTCACTATGCTGAAATCCTGTATGTCCCCTTTCTGCTTCTGAGCATTACAGCCACGGTGATCGCTTCACAGGCGATGATCAGCGGCATGTTCTCCATCATTTTCCAGGCAATAACAGTGCGCATCATGCCTCCCCTGAAGGTGGGCTACACATCCGTTGAAAGGAAGTCCCAGATATATATATCCTCTGTCAACTGGTTTTTGCTCGCTGCCGTCCTGTTTGTAATGCTGGAGTTTAGGGCATCGAGCAGCCTTGCCGCAGCTTACGGCCTTGCCGTCACGGGCACAATGACTATAACAGGGATCATGATGACATGGATTTTCTATCTAAAGAAGAAACCCATGCTCGCGTTGTTATCATTATTCATCACATGTGTTGATACGGTTTATTTTTCGGCCAACTTCTATAAGATCCCTCACGGCGGTTATTGGTCGATAATACTGGCCATGGTCCCTCTCAGCATGATATTGCTTTATACCAAGGGACAGAGGAGACTGTACATGGCCATGAAATTCATGCCCTACCAGGAATTCATCCCAAAATTCAAAGAGACGTACGCGAACTCCGCCAAGATCAAAGGCACGGCTATTTTTCTCATACGTGACGTCAGGAGTATCCCTTCTTACATCACCCAGACAATGTTTTCTCACGGCATCATGTATGAAGACAATGTTTTTGTATCCATAGCCGGCAGGAATGACCCGTTCGGGATCACAGGTTTTTACAGGGACGATATGGCCTTCGGACTCAGGTCCTTTGAGATACAGTTCGGATACATGGAGGTCATAACTGCGGATGATATTCTCAGGGAGGCCGGGATAGATGAGAGGGCGGTCTATTACGGGTTGGAGGACATTTCCGCCAAAAATGTTTTATGGAAGATGTTTTCGCTGATCAAGAGGATATCGCCTACGTACATTAAATTCTATGAGTTCCCTCCGGAGAAACTCCACGGGGTCATTACAAAGATAACGATGTGAGGAATTAACTGACATTTGTGTTAAGTTGCCGATGTCAGTCTTTGGGTGTTTGACGGTGTAGGGGCATGGCGCGCCATGCCCCTAATTTTTCTTCCTGCGCATAGACATAAGATACTTGAGTTCATCACTGCCGAGCAGATGCATGATGCCCGTGTACATGGCGAGAAAGAGCACGATAATGCCGAACAGGATGCCGGCCTTTTCGGGTATTCTCCCGGACTGTGTCCACAGGTCCCCTTTTATAATCAACCAGCATAATAGGCCTGTAGCAGTTGAAGCGATGGATATCTTTATAAAAGAAGTAATAATGGCCCGTGCATCGATCCGGCCGAGTTTCTTTTTTAGCATAAAAAAGAGGATGCTGAAATTAATTGAAGCGGCAGCGGCATTGGCAAGTGCCAGCCCGCTGTGTTTCATCGGTTTCATTAGCAAGAGGCTAAGCACAATGTTCGCCGTCATGGCGACGACTGCGATTTTCACCGGGGTTTTTGTGTCCTGCATGGAATAAAAACTCGCGGTCACGACCCTGACCCCGACTATCGCCCAAATGCCCAGGGAGTAATAAATAAGGGCCTCGGACGTTCCGATTGTCGCGGCATGGTCCCAAGCGCCCCTCTGGAAAAGTATGTTTACGACCGGGCCCCTCAGGAAGATGAGACCGGCCATCGACGGGACCGTTATAAAGAAAAGCAGCCTTAACGCGAACGAGAAATCCTCCCTTAATTTGTCGAAATCCCCTTTCACCGCGTGCTCAGACAATGTCGGCAGAATGGCCATGCCCATAGCGACACCGAATATCCCGATAGGGAACTGTATCAGCCGCATCGAATAGAAAAGATAGGTAATGCTTCCCGATGGGAGATACGAAGCAAGGATGTTGCTGACAACGATATTGATCTGGCTCACGGACAGGGCAAGCGTCGCGGGGATGAGCAGGACAGCTATCTTTTTAAGGCCCGGATGGTTAAATGCCGCATCAAAGCCGAGCGTATATCCATTTTTGAAAAAGGCCGGGAGCTGAAAGGCGAACTGAACAAAACCCCCGACCATGACACCTATCGCAGCAGCCATGATAGGCTCCCTGGTCCTTGATTCAAAGAAAACGATACTCACGATAAGTACTATATTAAGGACCGCAGGTGCAAGCGCTGGGAGAAAAAAAACCTTCTTTGTATTCAGCGCGCCCATGATCAATGCGGCCAGACTTATAAACAGGAGAAAAGGGAACATGATCCTTGTTAAAAGCACTGTCATGGAAAACTGCTCCGGTGAATCCAGAAAGCCCGGCGCTACGACTGTGACTATGGCAGGTGAGAAAACGATGCCGAGTAGACAAATCAACGATACGACAATGCTGATGAATGTAAACACTATCCTGACAAGCCGCCTCGCTTCTTCCTCCCCGTGTTTTTCACGGTACTCAGTGAGGACGGGAATAAATGCGGATGATATGGACCCCTCGGCAAAAAGCTCTCTTAACAGGTTAGGTATCCTGAAGGCCGCGTAAAAGGAATCGGTCAGTCCGCTCGCCCCGAAATACAACGCGAAGATCATGTCCCTTATGAAACCGAGTATACGGCTTATGAAGGTGGCGAGAGACATTTTGCCTGCNGACTGTTTTTTTGCGGTCCATTTAAATAGCTTCCCCTACATCCACTTCTTCCTCATGAAATAAACCAGCATTGAAATGACGACAACAGCCATCAGGCCGAGCGCGAAGGGATAACCAAGATACCAGTTCAGCTCCGGCATGTTGAAGGGGCTTTTGTCCGTATTGAAGTTCATGCCGTAAACACCGGCTATAAACGTGAGCGGGATAAATATCACGGAGTAGATGGTCAGTACCTTTATGATCTCATTCATCCTGTTGCTGATGCTTGAGAGGTAGACGTCGAGCATCCCTGAGATGGTCTCCCTGTAGGTCTCAACCGTATCTATTACCGTGATGATATGATCATAGATGTCCCGGAGGTATATATTGGTCGTCTGTTTAATCAATGTGGTCTCTTCGCGCTGCAGTTCATTGATGATCTCTCTTAAAGGCCAGACAGACCTCCGCAGCAAGAGCATTTCTTTTTTCAGTCTGTGTATGCCGTGCAGGGTCGCCGGGGTCGGGTTGGTGACAAGCTCCTCCTCTATGTCCTCTATTTCCTCTCCGATATTTTCAAGGGCCTTGAAATAATTGTCTACCACCGAATCCAATAATGTATAAGAGAGATAGTCGGCCCCCATTTTCCTGATTTTGCCCTTGTCGTTTTTTATACGGTCCCTTACTGGTCCGAAAGTGTCCCCTTTTTTCCCCTGCTCCTGGAAAGTAACAACGAAATTTTCACCGAAGACAAGGCTTACCTGCTCCATATCAAGCGCCTTTGGTCCCCCATTATAGGTCAGCATTTTGAACACGATGAAAATATAATCATCAAAGATGTCTACTTTCGTGCGTTGGTTCGTATTTAGTATGTCTTCGATTATCAGTGGATGTATGCCATAGCATTTTCCCAGGTCCTGTGCAACCTCGACCTCATGGAGGCCGTCAACGTTTATCCATGTGATGGTTGGTTTTTCCTGATAGGGGTAACACTCTTCAACCTTTTTCAGGTCCTTCATTTCATAGTTGTCGGCGTCATAATCAATAACGGTGATCCTGACCTCTTCAACCTTTTTCTCCCCGACGAATACGGGCGTTCCGGGACTAAGACCTGCTTTTTGTGATACCCTGCCTGATGTGCTCATCGTTTACCCGGCCTCCTTTGGAAAAAATTATGTCTCTAATTCTTCGGCCTGAATTCAATCTGTTCGAGGTCCGTATTCAGTGAGATATGATTGTTGCTGATCACAATTAATTTATCAAGCCGCGTCTGCTCCGGGTTACCGATTATCCTCAAATAATCACCTGTATCTTTCAGATATGCCTGAAGTTCATCTATCGAGGACTTGCTTTCAATAAAGCTGATGAGCCGGCGAAACAGCTTCGGCAGGATTATCACGTCTTCCCGGATGGTCTTGGGATGCCAGAATGTAAAACCCTTTGTCCTGTCAATGGCCCAGATACCCCTGCGTGCGTCCCTCGCTGTCTTGACTGTCTTTTGAAATTCTTTGAGGATGCTAATATCCAGCCCGTAATAGAAGCACGGATAAGCGAGTCCTTCTTTTGCAAGCTTATAATTGAACGAGCTCTTCACAGGCAATTTATCAGGCGACAGTTCGGCCCCGTCTTTTAAATCAACCTTGTCAGTGAACGCAAAAGATATGGGCCTGTCAAAGCCGTCTACTTCAGACGAGGCAATAAAACCGGGCGCTCCGTCCTGGGCGTCGGTGATCTTTGTGAAACTCAGGTTGTAGCTTTTGATCTTTATATTTAAAAATTCAAGCATCGTCTCCAGCGCTGCCAGGGCAAAGGCGGCCGGCTGGCTATACCCCTCGTAATGCGTCTCCAGAGCGTCAATCGCCTCAATCCTGAGCTGTACGTTTTTGGGCCTCTTTTTGTTCCCCGACCATTTAAAGAAATCCCAGTGCGATTCATTCTCCGCCCTGAAGCGAATCGAGTCTCCGTCAGGGGAATAGCCCTTTACATGGAATGTGCCTTTTATTACCTTGTAATTGCCCATAGTTCCCTCCTTAAGGTTTACCGGAACCTTGTTAAATGTCTTCTCCGGCTCAACAGTCCCCCGGCATTTAACGAATAATATATATTAATAGAGGTTTATTTTCGAGGACAAGATTTTCGTTGTCAAAAAAGTATAACTATATTAAAATAATTTCATCGAATTTCACCTGGGCTTAACAAAATATATTTTCTGAATAAAAAGGGGGACCTTGCATTGAAAAAAAACTGGGCTGTCGCATTGGTTGTTCTATCACTTATTTCCGTTATCGCTGTTCCAGGCTTTGCCAAGGACACAAATATAATTTCGAATTCACTCAACGGAGAAATCAGGGGCTTGCTTGAATCATGTGAGCCTGGTTCCCGGATAAAGGGCGCGCTGGTTTATATCCCCGGTATATCTATAATGTCGAAAACGGATGATAAAGGCGCTTTCCGTTTGCTGGATGTCCCTCCGGGAAGATACAAACTTGTCTTTGAAATATCAGGGCAGGAATATTTCCAGGAAAATGTGAATGTTTCCAGAAGACAGATAACCAGACTCGGGAGTATTCCGGTCTGTGAAGACTGCACTGAAAATGTTGAATGCCAGGATGGCTCTTTCTGTAATAAAAAGAACGGGGAATGCGGGGGGCAGGGAGTCTGTGAGACAATACCGAATTTTTGTATTATCGGTTCTTATGCACCGGTTTGCGGTTGTGATGGAATGACTTATAAAAATGAATGTCTGGCGCGTGCAGCAGGTAAAAATATAGCACATGAAGGGCGTTGTGAGCCGTTGCCACCCTGTACTGAGAATTCAGACTGCGGCAGTGATTTTCTGTATTGTTTGAAACCTGGAGGACAATGTGAAGGAGAAGGTATATGCATGGCAAAACCTTTTATGAGAGTATGTCTCGCGGAGCCGGTTTGCGGTTGTGACGGTAAAACCTACAGCAGCCCGTGTGATGCGGACAGAAATGGCATAAGCATCTCACATAAAGGGACGTGCGAGCCGCTGTCTGCTTGCATGAGTAACTCAGATTGTGGATACGATTATCTTTATTGCTCAAGACCTGATGGTCAATGTGGAGGGGAAGGGGTCTGTAAAGCTGTCCCCAATATGTGTTTAATTGGCTCTGTCTGTGGATGCGACGGGAAAACTTACGGGTCCGAATGTGAAGCTATAGCTAACGGTGCGGATATTTCGCACAGAGGCATATGCTTAATTATAAAGCCGGTGCCGATACCGTTGCCACTGCCTCCGCAACTTGTTCCAGTTCCTCATTAGACAGAGAAAGCAGAAGATCGGTTCTCCGGAGGCGGAATATCCGATATTGAATATACTGAACAATGAGAGCGACCTGGAACTTCGGGAAGCGGCGGCCAGAGCACTGAGAGGAATTAGAAAGTAAAACAATATCGGACAGATGAAAAATTAGTTGCCGATAGAATTGGATTTTTTGCATTTGTGAGGACGCAAGACGCCGACGGTTTATTTTAAATTACCCCAGAGTAAAACCTTACCTTTAATACCGGCCACATTGATAAATTAATCCAACTGTACGAATTAAACTAATCGCTCTCAAACTTTAGCAGTAGATTACGCTCCTGAAATGAAATATAATCTATTTGACAAGACTTGTTATCGCAGGATAAATACAATAAGGATTTCATCACAAAGGAAACAGTCGGCAGTATGAACATTGAAGAGAAAGAAACCTCTCCTGAAGCTAAAAGAGCGGACCTCCCTGTCACGGGGATGACCTGTGCAGCCTGTTCATCCAGGGTCCAGAACACCCTTTCAGAACTAAAAGGAGTTGAGAAAGCCTCGGTGAATCTTGCTGTCGGGCAGGCCACTATATATTACAATCCCTCCGAGACATCGGTGGATGAGGTTGTGAAGACGATCAAAGACCTGGGCTACGGAGTTTCCGTTTCAACCATCACCATACCGATAAAGGGAATGACCTGCGCGTCATGCGTCAATTGCGCGTCATGCGTCAATAGGGTGCAGGATGCACTGGCCTCTGTAAACGGTGTTTTTTCAGCCTCGGTCAACCTTGCTACGGAAAAGGCCACTATAGAATATTCACCTGCGCAGGCCGGGGTCAGAGATTTCAGGAAGGCTATCAGGGATGCCGGGTATGACATCGTAGAGATGCAGCCGGGTGAGGACATAGTCGAAAAGGAAAAGAGGGAAAGAGAAGAGGCATACAGGAAGCTCAGGACTAAATTGATAACAGGTATTGTGCTGACGGTCCCTTTATTTGTTCTTATGTTATGGGACAGTCTCGGTCTTTCCGCAATTATTGAAATCCCTATGCAGGTAAATTTCGTGCTGCAGTTCCTGGTGCAGACGCCGGTCCAGTTCTGGGTCGGCTGGCAGTTTTATACCGGGGCCTTTGCCGCAGCCCGACACAGGACCACCAACATGAATACCCTTATTGCTGTCGGCACTTCTGCGGCCTATTTATACAGTGTGACAGCGACATTTTTCCCATCTGTTTTTGAGATAGAAGGTTATTCGGCCCATGTGTATTATGATACCGCAGCCACTATTATCGTGCTTATATTGTTAGGCAGACTGTTTGAGGCGCGGGCCAAGGGACGCACGTCTGAAGCGATAAAAAAACTGGCGGGGCTCCAGCCGAAGACCGCAAGGGTCGTCATCAATGGCGAAGAGAAAGACATCCCGATAGAGGATGTGGAGATAGGGGACATAATCCTTGTCAGGCCGGGGGAGAAAATACCTGTAGACGGAGTGGTCAAGGACGGGCATTCTTCAGTCGATGAGTCCATGATTTCCGGAGAGTCTATTCCCGTTGAGAAGAACATCGGTGACCCAGTGATCGGAGCGACAATAAATAAAACAGGTTCCTTCAGGTTTGAGGCGACAAGAGTTGGAAGGGACACCATGCTTTCTCAGATCATAAACCTGGTGCAGGAGGCCCAGGGCTCCAAGCCGCCGATTGCGAGGCTTGCCGACAAGATCGCATCTGTTTTTGTTCCTGCGGTCATGGCAATCGCAACCATTACATTTATTGTCTGGTTCATATTCGGACCTGAACCTGCCCTGACGTATGCCCTGCTGAATTTCGTCGCAGTCATGATTATTGCCTGCCCCTGCGCCCTGGGACTCGCTACGCCGACATCTATTATGGTAGGCACAGGCAAGGGAGCTGAAAACGGTATATTGATCCGGGGGGCGGAGGCCCTTGAGACGGCGCATAAGATAAGTACAATCGTGTTCGATAAAACCGGGACCCTTACAAAAGGTGAGCCGGTGGTGACCGATATAGTTCAGGGTCAAGGGTCAGGGGTCAGGGGTCAAGAAATTCTATTTTATGCCGCGTCCGCTGAAAAAAGTTCCGAGCATCCTCTCGGTGAGGCCATTGTGAAGAAGGCAAGAGAACTAAATATTGAATTGAAAGATCCCACTGATTTTCAGGCAGTGCCGGGCCATGGAATTAGGGCGACAATAGACGGCAAAACCATTCACCTCGGCAATGATAAATTTATGAATGACGAGGGGATAAGCGCCGATGGTTTGTCGGCAAAAGCGGAGCAACTTTCAGGTGAAGGCAAGACCCCCATGTATGTGGCGGTTGATGGAAAGGCCCTGGGCATAATTGCAGTCGCCGATACGCTGAAGGAAAATTCTGTTGCCGCGATAAAGGCCCTGCAAAAACTGGGAGTGGAGACTGTAATGATAACGGGTGACAACAAGAGAACGGCAGCGGCCATCGCCAAGCAGGCCGGCATAGATAAAGTGCTTGCCGAGGTGCTCCCGGAGGACAAGGCGATGGAAGTCAAGAAACTCCAGTCCGGAAACAGGGTCGTGGCCATGGTAGGCGACGGTATCAATGACGCCCCCGCGCTGGCCCAGGCCGATGTCGGGATTGCGATAGGCACGGGGGCCGACGTAGCAATGGAGGCATCTGATATCACGCTCATCTGAGGCGACCTGAAAGGGGTTGTTGCCTCAATTGCCCTGTCAAAGGCGACAATCAGGAACATAAGGCAGAACCTCTTCTGGGCCTTTGCCTATAATACAATATTGATACCTGTTGCGGCAGGTGTCCTTTTCCCGTTCTTCGGGATACTCCTCAACCCGATGCTTGCGGCAGCGGCCATGGGGATGTCTTCAGTGACTGTTGTTACCAATGCACTGAGATTGAGAAAATTCAGGTTCAGCTTATAGATTATAAAGACGCGCGGAGTATTGCAAAATATCTCTCCGCTTTGCTATATTTAATGCTCGGAGGTCATCGTGAAAGAGAAAATACATCCAGAATTAAAGAACGTCAAGGCTGTATGCGCCTGTGGAGAGACTTTTGAAACAACGTCCACGCAGGATTCCATACACGTTGATATGTGCTCTCAATGCCATCCCTTTTTTACCGGCAAGCAGAAATTGCTTGACGCTGAGGGAAGGGTTGAGAAGTTCAAAAAGAAATACGCTAAACAGAACAAGTAGCTGAGATTAAAAGGGAAACGCGCATTCGTATATTTATGGAAAGGCGGTTTCTCTTTTTTTATTGGGAATTTCAGTTATTGACATTGGAAATTACAATGATCAAATTCCAAATTCCAAATAAATTCCAATTACCGAATTTTCAAACGTATAGATACATCTTCAATTTATGTAAAGCGATCTGCTCTGCGCACTAAAGTTTGGATTGGATTTTGGAGTTTATTTGTTTTTTGTAAATTGGAATTTTTGTCAGTTATATTCCGTAGCTGACTCATAGGAGATGAAGATAAATGGCTGACATCGGCGGACAGGCGGTAATTGAAGGGGTGATGATGAGGTCGGGTAATTTTTACACGGTCGCTGTCAGGACCCCGGACAAAGATATTGTCTTAAAGAAAGAAATCATCAGCGAGCTCGCGCGCCCCTTGAAGTGGCCGTTGGTAAGGGGGATCGTAGCCCTCTTTCAGGCGCTTTCCATCGGGATAAAGGCCCTTATGTATTCCGCGGAGGCCTCGGGCCATGAAGAGGAGAAGCCGTCGTCTTTTTCCCTGTTCCTGACAGTGGTATTAGCGTTTGCTATCGGGATAGGCCTGTTCCTTCTTCTGCCGCTATATGGGACAAAGCTATTGGGTATTTTGTTTCAATCCGTCAACGACAGCTCTCTGATGTTTAATCTGGTGGACGGGCTTCTAAGGGTCCTGGTCTTTCTTATTTACATACTATCTATCAGCATGAGCAAGGACATCAGAAGGGTCTTCCAGTATCACGGCGCGGAGCACAAGGTAGTGCACGCCTTCGAGGCCGGGGTCGAGCTCACGCCTGAAAACGCGGACAAATACAGCACGCTTCATCCGAGGTGCGGCACGAGTTTTTTAATAATGGTGATGATGCTGAGCATCCTCGTTTTTTCGCTGATTCCAAAGGACTGGCCTTTTATTGAAAAGTTTTTATCGAGGTTTTTCCTCATGCCCCTGATTGCGGGCCTGTCGTATGAATTTATAAAGTTTTCGTCAAAAAGATTAAACAATCCGTTCGTACGGACAATGGCGATGCCCGGCCTCTGGCTGCAGAAACTTACAACGGGCGCCCCGTCACACGACCAGATTGAGGTGGCCATCAAGGCGTTGGATGAGGTGCTGAATATGGACCCTGTCCGATCTAAATTAATGGAGAGCAGAAGTAATGTTGTTGGATAAGCTTGAAGAGATCGAGAATAAATATGATGAGCTGACAAAGATACTGTCGGACCCGGATATATTTTCAGATTACACAAAGAGCCAGAAATACTCCAAAGAACAGTCCGACATCTCGGAGATCGTCGGGAAAATAAGGGACTACAAGAAGATATTGGCTGGGATAAGCGAGGCCAAAGAGATATTGTCTGCCGGCGGCGATGACGGTCTGAAAGAGCTGGCGGAGCTTGAGCTTGAGGACTTGGAAGGGAAAAAGACCCAGGTAGAGGACGAATTAAAATTTATGCTGGTGCCCAAGGACCCGCGTGATTCAAAAAGCATCATACTTGAAATCAGGGCCGGGACCGGCGGCGATGAGGCCGGATTGTTTGCTGCCGATCTTTTCAGAATGTACAGCAAATACGCGGAGACCAAACGGTGGAAAGTGGAAATTATGGATATTAGTTCCACCGGCGTCGGAGGTATCAAGGAAGTCATTGCCGAGGTCCAGGGGAAAGCAGCGTACAGCCGCATGAAATACGAGAGCGGCACCCACCGGGTACAGAGGGTGCCTGCCACGGAGACATCGGGAAGGATACACACCTCTGCCGCAACAGTGGCGGTGTTGCCCGAGGCCGAGGAAGTGGACCTGAAGATAGAGGAGAAGGATTTAAGGATAGACACCTATTGCGCTTCGGGACCTGGGGGGCAGGGTGTTAACACAACATATTCCGCTGTCAGGATAGTGCATGAGCCGACGGGTCTTATCGTGCAGTGCCAGGACAGCAGGTCACAGATCAAAAACAGGGAAAAGGCCCTCAAGGTCTTGCGCTCTCGCTTATATGAGCTTGAAATAGAGAACCAGGAAAAAGAAAGGGCCAAGGAGAGAAAGTCACAGGTCGGCTCCGGTGACAGAAGTGAAAGGATCAGGACCTACAATTTCCCCCAGAACAGGATAACGGACCACAGGATAAATCTCACCCTCCACAAACTTTCTGCAATCCTCGAAGGCGACCTTGATGAGCTTATTGACGGGCTTGTCACACATTACCAGTCCGAGAAGTTAAAGGCGTTATAAAAGTAATGTTGCAAAACCAGCCTCCCATGGCCTGATATCCGTACCCTTCTAAATGAATGCATTAGCAAAAATACGGGAAATTTCAATTAATCCTTCGCTTAATGATAAACAGATCATGTGCGTTGATGAAATGGCTGGAAGGCGGAGCAGGCGCGAACCCCTTCAATATATTATGGGCTACAGCTATTTTATGGGTCTGAAGATATTCGTCGGCAGCGGCGTCCTGATACCGAGACCTGAAACGGAACTGATGGCTGAACATGCGATAAACAGAGTTAAGAGTTATGAGTTAAGAGTTAAAGGAGTCAACCCTTATAACCCTGAACTCTCAACTCTTAAACCAATCCATAATTCGCCACTGAGAATTTTGGATTTATGCACAGGCAGCGGCTGCCTCGCCCTCGCTATAGCCAAGGAATTCCCGAATGCCCATGTTCTCGGGACCGACATTTCGGAGGCTGCGCTTGGATATGCAAGACGGAACGTCGAATTGAACAAGATCAAAAATATTGAATTCGCCATAGGGCATCTCTTTGAGCCTCTTTTATCTCATCCCTCTCCCCTGGTGGGAGAGGGCAAGGGTGAGGGGGAGAATTCATTTGACCTCATCATCTCAAATCCTCCATACATAAGGACTGATGACATACAGACACTTCAGCCGGAGATAAGGGACTGGGAGCCAATCGGTGCGCTTGACGGCGGGGCTGACGGCCTGGATTTTTACAGGGAAATAATTTCTCAGGCGGGAAAGTTTCTGAAAACCAATGGTATACTTATGCTCGAATTAGGCGCAGGGTGCTCGGATAAAACAGTCTGCATGATGAAAGATGCAGGATATACTGATATTGAAGTGCAGAAGGATTACGCAGGTATAGAAAGGATTATTCAGGCCAGATGGACAAATTAGAAATCCA
>JACRQA010000135.1 GCA_016222915.1 Nitrospirota bacterium
AACTCAAGAAGATGGGTTTAAAAGCTATGGACGCCTTGCATGTGGCCTGCGCTGAAAAAGCAAAAGCAGAGGTTTTCCTCACAACGGACGATTATCTTTTAAGCAAGGCCGTGCAGAACAAAAGAATGTTGAAACTAAAGATAGAGAACCCGCTGCGGTGGGTGACGGAGGTATTAAAATGAGCACGCAAACTATGAGCCCGATCGTTATACGAAAAGCCGGGTTGGAAGCAGTTGCGAAGAAACTGGGACCGCTTGGGATGGTACGTTTCCTGCAACAATTCGAGACGGGACTTGGAGATTACACCAAAGAGCGGACTCAATGGCTTAAAGATATGGACATCCATGAGATCGTGACAGAAATAAGAAAAAAACGGTAACCTCTTGCCGATACTTTGAAGTGGCCTTCCGTATCTATCAAGTCGTACTCTAAGGATAGAGATTATTTTCCACTAAATTTAGCTTCATTTCATAGAGTGGGCATTATGCTTACTCCCTTTTTTGTTTTATAAAGCCTGAAGAAGTGTTTCTTTGTGGAAAGAGAATCAGAAGCAGCTTAAGAAGATGAAATCAGATTCAGGTCATCATAGAAAGCGCGAAAAATCCTTGACGCTATCTCTTTGTGATAGAAAGGGAGGATGCAGGCTCTTATGATATTTCTTCTCTTTTGCTAACGAAGAGGGAGTGTAAAAGGGAATTGACTGGTCACACAAATCTGCGGCTATCGTAGATTTATCAGGCATAAGAAGTAGACCAGCAAAGAGTGAGGTTTGCTTCAAATAAAGTTAAGATTTCCAACTGTGGGCGATATCTCGATTCCGGACAATATAATTATTCTGACTATAAGCTTCTCATGTTAATAATTTTTCGATAATTTTCTTTGTTTTCATTATTGCATTATATGTTTCAGTCTCACCAATATTTTCAGTATGATATTCGCTAATATGATGTACAGCCAATCGTCTCAATTCATTAATATCATCAGCCATTTCTTTGATATTGCCATCTATAATCGACTCTTTATTTGCTTCATAAGTAAGGGCCAAAAAGCCCTTAGGTCTTCCGTTTTCCTTCGTAAGGCTAAGCCCTTTTTCCTCAAATGCATCCGTCAACAGTGATTCTATAACTGAACAACATAGAATAAGCGCTGCCGTATTTATTCCAAATAGCCAACATTCCATAGCGTTTTGGAAGTATGCAGATATTGCTTCTTTTGGCTTTTTAGTTAAAAAAGTAGGCCTTAGCTTTTTTGCTCTCTTCATATAATCATCTGCAATAATAGCTGCACGACTCTCGCCGTGAATCTTGCCATAAAAAATCTCCTGAAATAATTCGTCATCATCAACGTTCCCCCAAATAATGTTAATTGCATCCTCAGCCTTTCTTATGAAATCAGGGTATGCGATATAAACAAGCTGCCCTGGTCTTTCTAATAATTCAGTAATTATTTCCGAGGCATATTCCATGTATTCCTTTGAAACATTTTCAGACTGTCCTTTTTCAACAAGATCAACGGCAGATTTAACCAATTGGACGATATGCTGACTGGTGAAATCAATTTCCATACCAACATTCTTATCAGTCAAATTCACCGAGGAATGGCATTGGGGACATTTGATCTTATTGATAGCGTGTTTGATGGTCAATAGTAAATAAGATTCAGGTGTTGAGTTGTTGGGTCTTATTACTTGACTAAGTGAGTCAGTAAACTGCTTCTCATCAGTGAATGTGTGTTCGCATCGTTGACACTTTAGATGTAATAACATAGCTTTTTATATATCCTCGTTAGTCGATTTGTTTATTGCTGTTTTGTAAATCGTCTGTTATAAGTCTTGCCCATCCGCTAAATTCATTGTTCGGATTTGATGGACGAACAAATACATTTACGTTATCCATGAGAATTAACTCTTCATACGGCAATGGCTTATCGGCAAACTCATTCACATATACATCAAGACGAAAGTTATTTGATGTATTGTGATACAAAACCGCGAGCCCACTAATGTAACTGTGAACCCCTACCCGAAACTTCTTGCCCTTGCCAAAGCGATGCTTGCCAAATGTAACAGCTTTATCAGGCGATTGAGGCACATGAAGTTCAATGGTTTCACAGCCATACATGGCAACAAGAATTTCATATTGGAATATCCCTCCAATTGGATAGGGTCTTTTATCATAGATTATAAGCATAGAGGGACAAATGTCTTTTGCACTGCTTTCAAGTTGTCTCTTGGCATCATTTACCTTGTATCGGATTCTATCACCTACGTGATTAGAGCCCCAAACAACGGTCCTCTCTGTCTCCATATTCTGAAGTACCTTCTTTTCTGCTTCGTTTACATCAAGTTCTTTGATCTCAACGACTATCTTTTTACCATTAACTAAAATATGATAATCCGGCGTTACCGAATCTCCTGTAGTGATCCTGTCGAAAAAGATGTTACAAGAGGAACAAAACTGTTCAAACTTGATTTCTGATTCAGTCATTATTGAATAATTTTAAGACGAGGTTGTAAAAACATCAATAATAATCTTCAATCAAAAAAAGAGGGATGAGTTTTGCGTCGCGTTCTCATGCAATTAAGAATATGCCTGTAAAGTTAATTAACATTGTTAGAAGAAAGATAATCGTAAGACATCCCCACTTCCATGCCGAAAGAAACGCACTATGAAATCTCAAGTCGCCCTGTTTGAATTATCAATCACCATTTGAAATCTTGAGGCGGACAGGAATCTCTACCATCTCCCTTATTGTTAGTTATCGAACATTGGGGGAAGAGACCTTTATATAAATTAACTCCTGATAAATACTGAATCTTCAAAGACACTCTTTTATGATCTGCTCTCATCAAAACGATCTATTTTTTAAAGAGAACGGGCTGTCACATCCTTGGCAGGAAATTTAAGGCTCAATTGATTTTTCTCTGACGATATGTAAATGATAGGTGGGATATATACAGACGCTTGAATCAGCAGGGGCGATTGCCCGCCCCTGCAATATCTTGATCGCTTATTTCTTAACGCTTGCCTCTTCCACGATGACCGCATATTTATATCCGCTGCCAAAGTCCTTGTCCTTATACAAAGTCCCTTTTGCGGTGACTGTGTCTCCAACTGAAGGCAGGTCCTGCGTAGTTGCAATTATATTGTTTGAGCCTTTTGATGCGTCTCCGCTCCCATCCTGGATATGTATCCAGTTCTTGCCCATGATTCCCTGAGAGACCTTGACGACTTGCCCTTTTACAACTATGTTTTTCTTATCAAGGGTAGCGCTTTTTTCATAGAGCTCAGCCACCGTATAAGCATTCGCACCGGACGCCTTTTCAACCTTTACTTTCTTGGTCTCCGCCTGCTTCCCTTCAGATGTTTTCTGCACGGGCGCTTTACTTTCCTGTCCGGCAACACCGGTGGAAAAGACAATGGCATCAAATGTACGGTTCAATGTCTTGCTTGTAAAATCATTCATGACCATTCCCGGAGCAAAAGACATCTCCTGTCTGACGGTCACTTTCATCTGCGGTACGGCCATCCACATCGACTTTCCGTTTTTCTGCATATTTACATACGTGTACCCGCCGCTGTCCATTGTCTCCTTGACCTTCCCGGACAAAGCGGACATATCTTCCTGCGGCTTCATTTCCACCTTCTTGTCCTTCGCTTCTTCAGCCTTCTGTGTGCCGGCATATGATTCATGCACGTAGACCTGAAGCGTAAGCGTTAACATCACTACGACAAACGTGAACAATCTTTTCATCTTATATCTCCTTTATATTTTAATCGGATAGTTCAATATTTTTTGATACACTTAATGATACTTCTTTTATTTGGAACAAAACAAGTTGCCCCTTTTTTGCCCATAAAGACCCGCATACCGGGGAACTTATCCGCCCCATGACATTCTCATTCATTACCGTGTAAAATTACTCCATAGACAAAAGGCGGCACGAATGAAAAAAGATAAAATCAACTGCTTTGACTGCGTCCATTTTTTTATAACATGGGACGAGAAATTCCCGCGTGGATGCAAGACCATGGACTTCAAGTCCAGGGAGATGCCGTCAGTCGCGGTGTACAAGGCGTCGGGTATGCCATGCCTGAGGTTCAGGGCAAAAAAGCAGAGATAGCTCCCCCACTCATAAATTGCATTTCCACAATACCCTGTGGGATAATGAACATTGCTTATGAACTACGGAATTTTCACTAAACCAAGCAGATATATCGGCAATGAAGTCAACATTGTCCGCAAGGACGGAGAAGTTAAAGTCGCCCTCTGTTTCCCCGACACCTACGAGATCGGGATGTCCCATATCGGCCTTAAAATTCTCTATTCAATTATTAATAATATTCCCCACGCCTCTGCTGAAAGGGTCTATGCGCCCTGGACCGACCTTGAGGCCTGGCTCAGGAAAAACAATATCCCCTTAGCGTCAATCGACAATCAACGGCCCTTAATGGACTTCGACGTAATCGGGTTTACCCTGCAGTATGAACTCTCCTATACAAACGTGCTAAACATACTGGATTTAGGAGGCATACCGATTAAGTCAGAGGAGAGAGGGGACCGCCATCCGCTCGTTATTGCAGGAGGCCCGTGCACTGTCAATCCCTTGCCTATGGTCCCTTTTATAGACGCCTTTGTCATCGGTGATGGGGAAGATGTGATAAAAGAAATTATAGAAGTTTATTCAAGGGTCAAGGGTCAGGTGTCAGGGGTCAACGATAAACAAAGCCTTCTGCAAGCGATTTCCAGACTGGAAGGCGTATATGTCCCGTCGGTCCATGACGCCGGCAAACAAAAAATCAGTAGAAGGATCGTGGATGACCTTGATAAAGCGCCTTTCCCCGATGCGCCGCTTTTGCCGTATACCTCAATTGTCCATGACAGGGTGGCGATTGAGATTTCAAGGGGATGTACAAGGGGATGCCGTTTCTGTCAGGCCGGCATGATCTACAGGCCTTTACGGGAGAGGTCCCTTGAAACAGTCCTCAGCCTGGCGGAAAAATCTATTCTCAATACAGGATACGAAGAAGTCTCTTTTACATCTCTCAGCACGGGGGACTACAGCAGCCTCCTGCCATTGATCAGGGGCTTTAACAGGTTTTGCTCCGGCTCCCGCACCTCGGTCTCGCTCCCTTCCCTTCGGGTCGGCGCGGTAAACAGCGAGGTGCTTAAAGAGATAAAGAGCGTGAGAAAGACAGGCTTCACCATAGCCCCTGAGGCAGGGACAAAGAGACTTCGTGATGTGATAAACAAGGATTTCACGGATGAAGAGTATGATGAAACATTAAAGAAGCTCTTTGAGGAAGGGTGGACCACCATCAAGCTTTACTTCATGATCGGCCTCCCTACGGAAACGATGGCTGATATCGACGGCCTGATAGATATGGCGGTAAAGGCATTAAAGAAAGGACGGGAGATTACGGGAAGGCGCGTCAATGTCAACGTTGGCATTTCAGCCTTTGTACCAAAGGCGCATACGCCTTTTCAGTGGGCAGGCCAAAATTCATCCGGGGAGCTTCGGAACAAACAGGACTATATAAAAAGGGCCTTTAAAAAGCGCGGCATCAACTTCAAGGGGCAACACGTTGAAAACAGCATCCTTGAGGCCGTATTTGCAAGGGGGGGCAAAGAAACCGCCATACTGCTGGAGAAGGCGTGGAGGCTCGGTTGCCGTTTTGACGGATGGACTGAGTTTTTCAGATTTGAAACCTGGGAGATTGCGGCACAGCAAACAGGGACCGACCTTTACAGTTACGCCATGCGGTCCTTTGGTCCTGAACAGGAATTGCCCTGGGATTTTATCGACACTGGAATAACAAAACAATTTCTGAAGTCGGAATACGGAAAGGCCTCTCAGGAGCTCATCACTCCGGATTGCAGTAAGACCTGTCACGGCTGCGGCTTGACATGCAAAGACAGGGCACAGAATCCGGAACTCAGAACTCAGAACATTGAGTGTGGTCCAAGAAACATTAAACCTGAAACCAGGAATTCTCATATCTCAACACCAACAAAATACAGGGTCAGATTTTCAAAGACAGGAGTCCTGAGGCATCTGGGTCACCAAGAGCTAATGACCTCGATATTAAGGGCCTTGAGAAGGGCCTCTATAGCAGTCTCTTACTCGGCGGGTTTTCATCCTCTTCCAAGGATCTCATTCGGGCCCGCCCTTGCAGCCGGCATAGAAGGATTAAACGAGTATTTTGATATCGAGACGCCGGTCTTTATAAATTCCGACGACTTCTTAACAAGACTGAATTCAGCATTGCCGGAAGGGCTTAAAGCCGATAACGCGGATTCCATCCCTGTAAATGCAAGGTCTCTGAATGAGAGTATTTCAGTATATGAATATGAAATAATCATTGACAAGTCTGACATCGACCACATAAATTCATTTATGAGCAGCCGGAATTGGCCGGTATCAAGGGAAAAGAAAACTGTGGACATACGCCCTATGGTGGAAAAGGCAGAGCTGCTGGACAACAGGCTGCTCGTTACCCTTGCCGACACAGAGGATGCAAAAGTGAGGCTGTTTGAGATACTCAAGGAAATGTTTCAGAAGACCGTCGACGAGCTGCAAGCTGCCGGGATAAAAAGAACAGGTCTTTATGGTTATAATAAAGTCAGGAAAGTTTGCCTGTAGAGAGCGGAGGTTATGGCCGGAAAAATTCTGATCAACGTTACACCCGAACAGACCCGGGTGGCATTAATCGACACTAATGACCAGTTGTCCGAGTTGTACATCGAGCGGAAAAAAGGCGTCAGCCTCGTAGGCAATGTCTATAAAGGCCGGGTAGTGAAGATCCTGCCCGGCATGCAGTCCGCCTTTGTAGACATCGGCCTTGAAAAGGCGGCCTTTCTCCATGCAGCCGATGTGCTGTCAGGCTTCGATTATTCCATTTTCGGCGAAGATATCGAGGAGAGTGTCCCTATCAACCTCCCGATTGAAGACATGCTCCAGGAAGGGGAAGAGGTCTTTGTCCAGGTATCAAAAGACCCCATGGGGACCAAAGGGGCAAGGGTCACCTCCTATATCACTCTTCCTGGAAGATATCTTGTGCTGATGCCGGGCGTCGAACATATCGGGGTGTCCAGGAAAATACTTGAAGAAGACGAAAGAACAAGACTGAAAGACATCGTCAACAAAGACAAGCCGAAAAATTACGGTTTCATTATCAGGACAGCGAGCGAGGGATGCACGGAAGAGGAACTGAAGAAAGACATTGAATATTTAATGCTCCTGTGGGACAACATCCAGAGGAAAAAAGACAAGGTCCACTCCCCTAACATTCTATACTGCGACCTTGACCTTGCATTGAGAAGCGCCAGGGACCTGCTCGGCCATGACATCGATAAACTTATAATCGATTCAAAGGAAGGCTTCAAAAAAGTTATTGACTTTGTTAATACCTATTTCCCGAAGCTGATATCCAAGATAGAACTTTATGAAGGGGCAGAGCCCATATTTGACGCATTCGGCCTTGAGCTTGAGATACCAAAGGCCCTGGGTAAACGCGTATGGCTCAAGTCCGGCGGATACATTGTCCTGGACCAGACAGAGGCCCTGACATCCATAGACGTCAATACCGGGAAGTACGTAGGCAAGGCCTCGCTTGAAGACACGATCTTCAAGACCAATATTGAGGCGGTCAAGGAAATAGCTTACCAGATAATGCTCAGGAACCTCGGAGGCATTATCATAATCGATTTTATAGATATGGAGAAAGAAGAAAACAGGAAGAAACTGTTCTCCGTGTTCCAGGAGGCAATGAGCAAAGACAGGGCCAAATGCACGATACTTGAAGTCTCGGAATTGGGACTTATCCAGATGACGAGAAAAAGGGTGAGGGAAAGCCTTCAGAGAATATTATGCGAGCCCTGCCAGTATTGCGACGGAAAGGGATTCATTAAATCGCCTACGACTGTATGCTACGAAATATTTATGGAATTAAGAAGGATCGGTTTGACGCAGAAAAACTGCAAGATCATGATATCGGCAAATCCCCACGTGGCGGACCTAATTTATGACGATGAACGTGAAGGCATCGAGGCAATTGAAAGAGAGTACGGATTTAAAATTATCGTTAAGGCCGACAAGAATTTCCATCAGGAATACTATGAAGTTGTAACGCTGTAACAACCCGACAAGTAAGTTGTCTATTGCAGGTTTTCAGTCTGACAACCAACAACTATCGGCCCTTCTTTTAATTAAAATGACCTTAGACGAAAAGTTCGATAAGCTTAAAACCAGGCTGAGACAGATGGACCGGGTCGTCATTGCGTTCTCCGGCGGTGTCGACAGCACATTTCTCTTAAAGGCGGCCTCAATGTCAGGGCTCAGAGAAGTCCTGGCCGTTACAGGACAGTCCGAAAGCATGACGGAGGAGGAGTTCTCCTTCTCAAAAGAAATCGCGGGGTCCCTTGACGTCAAACACAGAATAATCCGGACGAATGAACTGGGGAACAACAACTACTCAAAGAACCCCCCGGACAGGTGCTATTATTGCAAGAAAGAGCTTTTCGGCAAATTGAAGGACATTGCGCAACAGGAAGGTTTCTCCTTCATTCTTGACGGCACGAACTCCGATGATGTCAACGACCGGCGGCCGGGAAGACGGGCCGCTTATGAAGAAGGCGTTGAAAGTCCGCTGCTTGAGACTGGGCTGACCAAAAATGAAATCAGGGAGCTTTCAAAGGCCCTGGGACTCCCTACATGGAACAAGCCTGCGACCCCCTGCCTTTCTTCGCGGATTCCTTATGGACTGGAGATAACGGCGGAGGCGCTTGAAAAAGTCAGTAAGGCCGAGACGTTCATCAGAAAATTCGGGGTAACGGAGCTCCGGGTAAGAAATCATTCCGAGGTCGCGCGGATTGAGGTCCATCCTGACGATTTCCATAAATTGACCGGGGCACAGGCCAGAAAAGAAATAGTGGATTATTTACGGTCCATAGGTTTCAAATACATTACACTGGATTTGCAGGGATTCAGAAGCGGCAGCGGCAATGAAGCGCTATTATGAAATTCGAACAACTGAGATGTCCGATATGCCGGTATTCCCGCATGTAGAGGCATGGCGCGCCATGCCCCTACGGATTCCGGAGACAGCAGCACTGTTATGACTAACAAATTCAATCTCACTGAAACCTATAAATGCGTAAGGTGCGGGGCCTGTAAGGC
>JACRQA010000167.1 GCA_016222915.1 Nitrospirota bacterium
AGCAGATTCTGTATCACCGATGCCTTCTGTCTTTCAGCGATACTTATCGGCAAGTTTGAAACCCCTGAAAGCCCACTGACGGAAAGCAACGCGCCTCTTGAGGTTAAATGCATACCCTTAATTGTCTTTGCAGGATGAATCCTGAAGCTGACCTCCCCGCCGCCCTTCGGATAAAAGCCGTATCTCGTTATTGAAGCGTCAACATCAATGCCCGTCATCTTAAGCATGGGCAGGAAGACGTCGGAAATATAATCATATGTCGGGCTAAGGGGAACGTGCGTGCCGCCCTTGATGGTTATATCTGACTCTTCACCTGTGAATATAAGAGGGAGCAGGAGTGTCTGGAAAACAAGGGAGCTTGATCCCGCGGTCCCGATATCAAACACGTAATGGCCTGCCCGGACATTCCCTGGGATGAATGTCAATTCCGTTGAACCCTTTTCGTTACCAGAGACCTGAGCGCGGCTGATCATGGCGGCTGCATTGACGCATGTAATGTGCTGAGGCATGAGCCCAGGTTTCTTCCTGCCTTTTCTGATATTGAATAATCTCAGGGGATGACCTGTTATGCAACTTAAACTCAGCGCCGTCCTTAATATCTGCCCTCCGCCCTCGCCGAAGCTCCCGTCAATTTCAATCGTTTTATTCATATGAGTAAGTATACCGCATGGCGCGCCATGCCTCTACAGCTTTTTGCTATAATAAATCACCTTGATCAGATCAATTATTAACAGAGTCCTATTCTCTTTACTATTAATCTTGACGGTGTCTCATGCCGCTTACGCTTTTAAGATACAGGTGACCCCAAAGGAAGTAATTCCCGGTGACGTCTTCATTTTAAAAGTCGAGACTGATGGAGCAAAGACCGTCGAGGCGGAGCCACGTACCGTACGGTACGTGGCTGAGTTCCTCGGCAGTAAAATAAATCTTTACCAGGTTAAAGAGGACCATCTCCTGGCAATAGTCCCTGTTGATATCGATCAAAAACCCGGCAAATATCAGATACATATTTCAGATGGGGAAAAACGGCATAAGACCGAAGTTGTCGTCAGACGCCATAAATTCAAGACAATAAAGCTTACCCTCCCTGAAGCGAAGGTCATCTTAAGCACAGAAGACCAGGAGCGCGCAAACAGGGAAGCCGATATGCTCGATAAAATCTGGCCTGAGATGACCCCGCTTGTATGGAACGGACGGTTTTCTGCGCCGCTTGCTACCGAGGTCTCAACCGGCTTCGGTGTCAGGCGCGTCATGAATGAAAAGAAGACCAGCGTCCACAGGGGGATGGATTTCCGGGGAGAGACCGGTACCCCTGTTAAAGCCATCAACTCCGGGACCGTCGTATTGACCGGCGATCTGTTTTTCGGAGGCAACACGTTAATCATCGATCATGGGATGGGGCTTTATTCAGTCTACATGCACCTTTCAAAATTCAATGTGTCCTACGGAGAGAGGGTATCGAGAGAACAGGTCATTGGTTTTGTAGGGAGCACAGGAAGGGCCACCGGTCCCCATCTTCATATGGGCGTGAAATTGCTGGGTGTCAGTGTTAATCCGGAGTCGTTGTTTAAGCTGGAGTTATAAGACCTTCATGAACGGATATTTAATAACAATTGTGAACGCCTATTTTGTAATCGTAATCTTCGGTTACTGGCTTGACTACTTAAATCTTTCACACCTGAAAAAATACGGCTCCATTGTCCCCCCCGAATTTGAAGGGCAGATAGACCAGGCGCTGCTAAGCAAGACAATGGACTATACCGTTGAACACACAAAGTTCGGTTTTGTCTCTTCCATCTTTAATAACATCGTCTTTATGCTTTTCATGTTGGTGCTGCTGAACATTTATAATTCCTGGATCATATCACTCAATTATTCATTCATCCTGTCCGGCATAGCATTTTTCCTCCTGCTGACGTATGGCGAAACGATCATTTCAATTCCGTTCAGCCTGTACAGCACATTTAAGATCGAGAACAAGTACGGGTTCAACACAATGACATTTAAGTTATGGATCACCGACACGGTTAAATCACTGGTGATTTCCACCATCCTGATGGGACTGCTTATCTCTGCGGGCTTGTTCATCATTCAAAAGAGTCCGGATTTATGGTGGCTATGGGTATGGTGCTTCTTCCTCGCATTCGGGATCTTCATGATGTACATTTCCCCGTATGTCATCGAACCACTGTTTCATAAATTCACCCCCGTCGGGGACAAGAAACTCGAAGAAGGCATCCGGGCACTGATGGAAAAGGTCGGCATAAAAGTGAGCCGGGTATTCAAGATAGATGCGTCAAAGCGGACGAAGCACACAAACGCGTATTTCACAGGCATCGGCAAGGTAAAGAGGATCGTCCTCTATGACACCCTTATCGAGAAAATGAATTATGACGAAATCATGTCTGTCCTTGCGCATGAAGCCGGGCACTGGAAGAAGAAGCACATTTTAAAGTCCATTATCGTGACCGAGACTATCGCATTGATCGCCATCTATATCTCATATCATGTGATCCAAAGTGATTATCTTATCGAGCTGTTCAACATTGAAAAAAGCTCGTTCTTTGCAAAGCTCGTAATCCTTGGCTTTATAGGCTCGATCGTGTCCTTCCCCTTCGGGCCCGTGTTCCACTATTTCTCCAGGAAGCATGAGAATGAAGCAGATAAATATTCCTTTGACCTGACCGGAAACCCGGACAGCATGATAAGCGCCCTGGTAAAGCTCTCAAAGGACAACCTCTCCAACCTGCATCCACATCCGCTTTATGCGCTGTTTCATTATTCCCATCCGCCGGTGCTGGAGAGGATAAGAACGATACGGGGATTAATAAAATAGGCTTGTTTGTTTTTGACATCTCCCCGACAATTATTGTTAAATAAAGCCTTGATATAATCTGCAAATCAGAGGAGTCGACCATGGCACTTAACCACAAAAAATCAAACGAACTTTTTAAAAAGGCAAAACGCATCATCCCCGGCGGAGTGAACAGTCCGGTAAGGGCATTCAAGGCAGTCGGCGGGAGCCCCCTGTTTATAGAATCCGCAAAGGGGTCGAAGATCTACGATGTTGACGGTAATGAGTATATAGATTACGTCCTGTCGTGGGGGCCGATGATACTCGGGCATTCCCATCCGACAGTTGTGAAGGCGCTTCAGAAGGCGACTGAAAAGGGCACAAGCTTCGGCGCGCCGACGCCCCTTGAGGTGGAGATTGCTGAGATGGTGAGGAAGGCATATCCCTCTATGGAAATCATGAGAATGGTCAACTCCGGCACCGAGGCGACGATGTCTGCCATCAGGGCGGCGCGCGGTTTTACCGGAAGGGACAAGATAGTTAAATTTGAAGGCTGCTATCACG
>JACRQA010000168.1 GCA_016222915.1 Nitrospirota bacterium
ATAAGAAGTTATAGTGTGGCGCATATAGTCTACGATGTAGAGCCTGCCGGTTCTGTTGTCTATTCCTATGGCCTTCGGCCGGCTAAGCTTTCCTGTGCTGCCCCCCTTCTCACCGAATTTGAAAAGCAGTTTTTTGTTCTCGTTATAAACATATACCTTCCCTACATCTTCACTTAGAAGATATATTTTACCTGCATTATCTATCGCAACATTGTTTATCATCACCTTTTTCCCCTCTTCTTCGGGGGAAATCATATCCATAAATTTGCCCTTCTCGTCCAGGATCAGCATGCCGGGGAAGTAAGTTGAAGTCACAAGAAAATTGCCCCTTTTATCCAATACCAAACGATACGGCCTAAATGTATTTGCCCCCTCAAACCCTTCGATGTAAATATCACGGAGCCATTGCAAGCATGCATTAAAGACCGAAATTCTTGGCCTTGGGTTGTCCTGCGTTTCGGCCTGCGCCACATAAAGATTGCCTTCGGTGTCGACAGTCAGTCCCTGCGGGGATTGAATACCCATACTCTTGCTAAAAACATAAAGAGGAAATAAGTCGGATGTATATACAATTATTCTCCCTTTGCCGTCAATAACATACACTTCGTCCATGACCGGTTCGGCAAAGACAAAGGACGGGTATGATATTTTGCCGTCGTCACCGTCAAAATATATGCTATCAAGATAGGTAATAGCGCTACTCGTCTGCTGGGCGCTAATCGGAAGAGTAGTCAATAAAAAAGAAATAACAGTTAATAAAATGATTAAGATTACAGGTCTTATTCTATAAAATGTTTTTGCTTCCTGATGAAATGAGTTCATTGGGATTTGAGTAATAACCCTGCATCCTGAAATTAATAAATAATGTCTGACCACGCTATGTCATTCTCTCTTTTGTGTGGCGGGAACGACAGCATAAGCCTTATCGACTTTATTCCTGGAATGACCTTATAAAATTTCCAGAAGTCTTAAATGATAGCAATAAGTTATATTGTAATTCAATGCACTTATAGCAATATGAGTATATTTTAATCTTTTGGAACGAATAGACATAAAACAAAAAAAGCCCGGCAGATTTAAACTGCCGGGCTATTTTGTTTTAATGGCCTGGGCTTCTTATAGCCCATCGTCCTTCTTGGTGTGGCATATAAAACATCCGTTGTTACTGGTTCCGCCGCCTGCATTTATCGCATCGTAATCCCATCTCAGCATATCAGCATAATTTGAGGCATGCGCCATGTGGCAGGAGAGGCACATCACTGCGTCCGTTCCCGATCCGGGGGAAACGGTGCTGCCAATAGAATCAGGTACCGTTGTCCTGGCCACGGGTGCTTCTACGCTGTATGGATTGCCGGAGCCATTATAATTGACGTACTCGGTCGTTCCACCAGGTAAGACTATGTCAGTCGGATGTCTCTCAAACGGCGAACTTGTATCGCCCCCTATCCCCCCCACTGTATGAAATTCTCTATGACACGTTCCACAGAAGCCGCTTATTGTATGATTTGTAGGCTGTACCCCCTGAGGAGTATGGCAGATATTACATCCGGTAAAACTCATAGGGGTATCGTCCCCGAAATACTCATTGTGATTACTTACATTATAGTTTTGCCACTTATAAGAGCCTGTTGTATTTTCATAACCTTTTACACCATAAAGGAATCTGTAGCTGTTATAAACCTGATCAGCGGTATCAAGCTTGCCGTCTGCATTCTTATGATGAGCGCCCTTAAAAGATTCACCCGATGCGCGTTTGCCGTGACAGCCGGAAATGCCTGAACAGGTTATATTTACTTCTATACTACTAGGTGAATGATGCCCCGGAGGTTCTGATAATGTCTCCTCCGGATTGCCGAGTTCTACAACGTTATGCCCTCTGCTGTCCCCGCCTGTTTCAATATATTTAAAATTCCCGCCTGCCAGATCCGATGTATCATTGTGATAAACCTGGGGGACCTCGCTTGTGCCTAAGGATACAATTTTGGAAGTTCCAATCCCATGACATCCCAGACAATCACCCTTCAGCAGCAAGCCTTGCGGCCCGGTTTGTCCAGACAGCATATCGGACCCTCCACCCTGGCTATTATGCATTGTATGGCAATTGGCACATGGACCGGTTATTGTGGCTGAAACTGGTTTAAGAGATGCCGCCAATAGAATTACAATCAAAATTGTCAGTAACGCTCCGTTTTTTTCTTTTCTCATTTTTATGTGTACCTTCCTCTGATATAGTAAAGGATCTGGTTAATTCAAAGCAATCATTATGCCAATGTATGTTATTAGTAATACTCTCTTGCATGCAAATGTAACTTGTTTAATTAATTAGATTGTTAATTGTTTCTCCTAAATGCATGGAAGCCGCCAATTGGTTTTTATGCGCCATCTTACTCAATAGCTGAGTAAAATACCTTACACCTGAAACTTTCTTTTACACCCCCTACTCCCTTTTAGAAAGGAAGACTGTATTACCTCTATTCAATGTACTTTCAAAACCAAACAAAAAACCCGGTGAAGTCGATTAGAACTTCACCGGGCTTCATTTAGATTGTGCTTTTAATATCTAACTTATAACCCGTCCTTTTGAGTATGGCAGACAAAACAGCCGTGACCGGCTTTATTAGGATCAGTAGTCCCGACATCCATATCACTGTAAGCCCATCTCAGCATATCCGGCTGTGCAGAGCCATGCGGTCTGTGGCATGAAAGACACATAACAACCGCACCTGCTCTCGCCGGTACTGAGGGATTAGTCCATGCTACCGGGGCCTCGGCATTATAGGCAGTTTCAGGATTATAGCCATTGTACTCAGTAGTCGTCGGTAATGCTATATCGGTAGGATGTCTCCTCCATGGAGTGCTGCTTCCCATCCCCCTCCCGGTAATATCATTATAGTTGCCATGAAATATACCGTGGCATCCAGAACAGAAAGCAGTCATGGTTTTATATGTAGTAAGGGCTGAGCCGTCCGTATCATAAATCGTTGTGGTTCCCTTATAAGAGTTATGGTCAATCGCCGTTTCCTGCTCCCAGTCATTATCTTCAACACCGGTGACATAGTCCGGGAATGAAGTAATATTCTTGCTCGCGGGATCGATAGGTAAAGAGGCGCCTTCGCCATGTCCTTTCAAGAAACGGTAGACACCGTTATCTTCATGATGAAACGTAAATACATGACAGCCGCGACAGCCGCCCCTATTGGAATTTTGAGATGACGGAGCTGCAGCGAGCGTTGTATGACAACTATTAGTGCAGCCTGCCGGTGTTTTACCTGGCGCAGTAGTAAGACTGTCAGCGCCTGCAATTCCATAAACATTATGTCCCTTTGAATTGTCTCCTGCGCCGACCCAGTAGAAGTTTCCACCAGCCAACCCCTTTTGTGTATTAAATGTCGGTTCACTTGTGTTCCAGACGATAGGCGCGTTGGTAACGGGGTCCTTCCATGTAGCGCCACTGGATGCAGAATGGCAGCCTACGCATGCGTCGGTCGCCCCGTTGAGTGTAGTCATTAAATTATCATTAGGACCTGCCCCGACATTTACTCCACCCTGTGAATTATGCATGGTATGACAATTCGCGCATGTACCGGTTACTTTTGCGGAAAGTTGAAAAGGAGTGCTTAAGAAGAGGACAACAAAAAGAAATATGAGTGCATTAATTTTTATCTCCCCGAAAAAAAATCTCTTGCCCTTTATTATCGGGTCTCTTATTTTCTTAGGTTTAGAATTGTTCATGAGAGCCCTCTCAGTATTATTTTTCTTAAAAGTTGATTGGGTACCACGCCGAGGCGTGATACCCAATCGCTTATCATTGTTTGTGATTATCTCTGTGCGACATGGCAGGTCTCGCAACCTGTGTTATTGGTGCTGTTTCCTGCATTCATACTGCTATAGGTGAATCTCAACAAGTCTTTCTCTGCTGAACCATGTGCCCTATGGCAAGACAGGCAGATGGCTTTCCCGTTACCGGTTGTGTATGGTGTTCCTGTAGTCGCATCGGTAGTCACCATTCCAGCAGTAATTTGCGCAGAAGTAAATCCCATCGGTGTCTGGTCTATTTCTGCACTTGAAAATGCCCACCCTGCTCCGTCAATGTTTGCTACCACAGCTTCTTCATCAGTCGGGTGTCTTGTGAAAGGAGAGGCTGCTCCGGTATTGCCTGGCGCATGGAAGCCACCGTGGCAGTTAGCACAAAATGAGCTAATGCTGTCGCCGCCATCAGAGTCGTATACGTTATGGTCTGATGTAAGAGCGCCACCGGCTTCCCACGTTGTTGATTCTAAACCGTTAACAGCAGTGCCGTCAGCTCCGGTATTTCCTGCCTGTACATAAAGGAATCTGTAAGCTGAACCAGAGCCGGTATGATGAAGACCCTTTACGCCAGGAGTTGCGCCATGCTTGCCATGACATCCGAATGTGCCGTCGCATGTTACTTTCTGATTTGTCCATGTTAATCCTGAAGTATAACCAGGGGGTGTCATCGCAAATGTATCAGCCGGTACTATATCGTGTCTCGTATCCTGGTCTGCGCCACCCGCATTAACATCACCGCCTGCATCTGAAAGGGCGCCACTCCCTGTACCGGTATTATCAGCAGTCCCGTCAATCTTCGGTGCGCCAGAAGCGCCGCCAGTGGTATGACAGGCATAGCAACCGCCGGTAAGAAGATATCCTTGTGTACCGGATGCGCCCTGGTCAGCTCCACCCTGGCTGTCATGCATTGTGTGGCAAGTTGAGCAAACGCCGGTTACCACTGCGTTTGCCAAGCCGTAAGTCAAAACTACAGACAATAAAACCATACAAACTGTCATGAGTGTTTTTCTCATATTTGTTGCCTCCTTTGTTTTTAGTATTGTTTTTTGTTTTTCCATTTTCCCTAGAGCCACCTCCTTTTTAATTTTAGCTTAAAAATTAAGCAATCATAAAGTTATGATATTTGTCTTATGAAGATGCAATTCATATGCCAGTTTTCGGTCATCCCGGGTATTAACCTTGATGCCAGCCTAAACTTGGTCTTAATCCAACATAAAATAATAGTTTTATCCACAGAAGAATTTGCAATTAAAATCTGATCCGGTCTATTAACCATCATTTCTTCGTGTGTTATTTTACGCATTCGTGAGTAAAAACCCAGATTTTATTTTTTGTGCCCGGCAAGATAATGCCTGGAGCAATTATTATATCTATTTTTATTACAAAAGGGGATAGCCTTATAATTTAATAATGAAAAACAATATAGGTAGAGGCTAAAGCAGATTAAATTTCTGCATCTTATATCTCAGGGCGTCCCGCGATATACCGAGGAGCTTAGCGGCCTTTGTCTGGTTATTGTCGGCTTTCTTGATGGCCTGAACAATAAGGTCCTTTTCCACGTTTTTAAGAGAAAGTCCCTCACTGGG
>JACRQA010000128.1 GCA_016222915.1 Nitrospirota bacterium
GAGAACAAAAAACTGCTTTTCAAATTCGGTGAGAAGGGGGGCAGCACAGGAAAGCTTAGCCGGCCGAAGGCCATAGGAATAGACAACAGAACCGGCAGGCTCTACATCGTAGACTATATGCGCCACACTATAACTTCTTATGATAAAGAAGGGAATTATATTTTCGAATTCGGCGGACTTGGATGGGGAGAGGGTTGGTTTCAGTACCCGACGGATATTTTTATCGATAAAAAAGGCAAGATTTTTGTAGCTGATTTTTTTAATAATAGGGTACAGGTGTTCAATTCCTGGTAGTCTGTTAGTCCCTTAAGAAGAAATTCTGTACGAAATGAAAAGAAGAATTAACACAGAGGCACAGAGGTCATATCCCACCGCTCCGTGTCTTCGTGGCTGATATTAACTTACGGATATGCCTTATTTAATTTGTTACAAAAGGCCGACGAAATGATTAACCATAAAAATATCTTAAGTTTCTGGTTTTTTGTTTTATTCCAGATAGCTATAATTATTTTTCAGGGCTGCGCGACAACGGAACAGCAGGAAAGTCGTCCGGAGCTGTACCAGTGCCAGGTGGCCCTCTTTCTCAACGGGCCCGAAAGGTCCGCTGCGGACATTACGTTTGAACTGGCGGCAGTCAATATTATTGCAGAGGATGGGACTTCCAGGGAAATCGTGAGTGTCCCTCTCAGGATCAATTCCAATAATGTAAAAGGCCGTCAAATTTTTCTGGGCGAAAAATCTTTGCCTATAGGCAAATACGAAAAGCTGGAGCTTTTCGTTAAAGAGGCCTCAATCACTAAAAAAGGCAAGGCATTAAATTTAGCGCTGCCGCCTGATGGAGTAAAGTTGAGCATCGACGTTTCATTAAGAAGAAATCAGAGTACAACTTTATTTCTGAGTTGGAACGCGGATGCCTCTGTCCAGGAGGATTATCTGTTCAATCCTGTGCTTGCCGTTAAAAGCCAGGTCCCGGAATTAAGTTCGATGCTTATCTACGTATCTAATGAAGACTCAGATAATGTTTCAGTAATTAACAGGCAGGCAGGAGATATCGCCGCGACCGTATTGGTGGGGAAAAAGCCAAGGGGGATGGCAACTTCAATAAAGGGAGAGCACCTGAAGGTGTACGTTGCGAATTCAGGCTCTAACAGTGTATCTGTGATCGATCCGACTACCAATAAGATTGAAAATGAGATCCCGATAAGGTTCGGCAGGCAGCCGGAAGCTATAGCGGTTGCAGGGTCATCATCCGATAAGGAGCTGATATTTGTGGCCAATTACGGCTCTGATACGGTTTCCATGATTGATGCGTCAACATATCAGGAGTTGGAGAAGATAGACGTAGGGCGCGGACCGATAGCAATAGCCACAGACCCTCCTGTTGAAACTCTCGCGGGAACAAGATTTCTCAGCTTTGATGATATTAACGCGTTAAGAAGTTATAGGGAGAGGTTCTTTAATGTTTATGTCGCCAATCAAAATTCAAATAGTGTCTCGGTATTGAGGATAGACGCGGCAGCCAAGAGGAGTGTGGAGGTCATTAATCTCAGTGTGGAATGGAGGCCTGTCGCTCTCAGCGTGGACTATCTCAGGGGCAAGGTTTATATAGCCAACTATGATTCCGATAAACTATCTGTCGTAGATATCCCGCAAACCGTCAGGGGCAACACCTCGGCCGCTGTCAGCACAATAAATAATATCGGATATTCTACAATAGGTGTCATTGCCGATCCGGCCTTCGACAGGTTATATCTTTTAAAAGAAAGGCCCGGGCAGGTTGTGATAGTCAGGCCGTTTGCAGATGGGATTGACACGTTCAAAACCGTAATGCCCCCGGTGATGGGGACTATAGCCGTAGGCAGCTCTCCAAGATCGTTTATTTTGGACCCCGAGGCCAGGAAGCTGTACGTAGTCAACAGGGGCTCGGACAGTATTTCGGTGATTGATAAAACCACAATGAAAGAAGAGCAGGTTATCCCTGTAGGCAAGAAGCCTTACGGCATAACAATATTCCAGAACTGATACGTTGCAAAGGTGAATAAGATTGAGATTGCGGATTTCATATTTCGTGCCGGCGGGTAAAATCGGTTTTGTGTCCCGAACAATTGACCCAGGACAAATAGATGACCTATGAGGAATATATTATGGAAGATTACGGTACTGATAACAGCTTTCTTTTTATTTAAGGACGTTGCCTTTGCGCAAGGATTAAACGGGTTTCTTGACTTAAATAAAAATACTACAAGACAGTATGAGGACGGGGACAGGACGTCGTCTTCCGAATTTTTTAACCGGACTTTATATCTGAATGTACATGAACCGATTACACCTGTGCTTTCTTATCAATTAAACTTAAGGACAAATTTCCTTGATTCCAAAACAACCGACTCCATGAATGAAACATCAACTAAATTCTCCAGATCGCTTGAACCCGGCCTGGACCTGACTCTTGGTCTGTCACCCGATACATTGCCTTCTTTAACAGTCCAGCTAGACAAACAGAGGAATTATGACTATCTCTCCCCCAGGAAGACAGATGATAATACTTCAGTATATTCCATTAACTCCGCGTATGATTTGCCGCCCGGAGATGTGAAGCTCAGATATACCTTTAATTATGCATACACAATAACCAATACCCCGTTAAGTCTTACAAACAAAACGATAGGCGACAATTTCAACGGGACATACAACATTGGATATGCCGGACATATCTGGCAGGATAAAGCTGATTATTCATTAAATTACCAGGGGAATTATACAAGAAACAAAATCGAGCAGTTTGTTACTGAAACGGGCACGGTACTGAATGAGAGAATCCCCCTTGCAGGGCTTTATGTATTCGATGATGTCCCGGTCGACCCGACTACCGGCGCCCTGAATAATGAAAGCAACCTCATTAACAATGATTTTAACACCCCGATATCCGGCATAAATATTGGACCGGTCATCCCCGCCGCTTCCCATACGAACCACAATATCGGCATTTGGGTCTCCCCGGGGAATTCCATAGACAGGTTATATATTTATGTTGATAAAGATGTAAGCCGGGATACAAATCTCGCTAACATCAACAACTGGAAGGTATATTCCGGCAATTCAAACACTGCAGTATCGACATGGACGGAGATAAGGCTAAGTCAGGTGACGATTTTTACCGACACCTCCAATAACATATTCCGCTATGAGATAAAATTTTCAACCGAACAAAACGCGTCTTACTTTAAGGCCGTCAACCTGGCGACCGTCAACGCAAGCGGTTTGTCCGACGTGTTTGTAACGGAGATAGAGGCCCTCGGCACGGACCCGGCGACAGAGGAGAAACTCGTCACCACGTCTGATTCCTTTTCTCAGCAACTGAGCCTAAATACCAATTTCAGACCCACGGGCAAGCTGACCCTGTCACTTAATTATTCTATTGAAAGGTCTGACCAGAATATCATATCGCTTGAGGATTCCGTCGGAGGTGTTTTTGAAAATATCTTCAGTGATTCCTTTGGGGAGGGGGAAGATGATTTCATAAGCAATATTACAAGGAGCTACAGCGCCTCAGTTGTTTGGCTGACGCACAGGTTCCTCACTACCTCGCTGCGGGCGCAGCGGAATGAATCTTTTGACAATATAGAAGAATCGGATGTTGAGACAAATTCCTACAACCTGTCTTTCCTGTCCGATCCCTTGCCGACCCTTAACGCCAATTTGTCATTGATCAGAAGTGACAGTTACAGTTTCAGCGAGAAAGTCTCCACTAACGATTCTCTGCTTTTAAGTGTGGGTTCCAGGCTTTACAGGGACCTGAACATGATTACGGATATAATTTATACCCGGTCAAATTCGTATGTGACTGAAACCGAGTCTTCGACCCGTCAGATAAACGGAACGCTGGACGCACTCCTTACCCGGAAAGTGTCCGGGACCGTCACTTATCATTTCAGCCGGACAGTGTCTGACGGCACGACTTCGAACTCCAGGGAAGGGTCCTTGTTTATCACTTACCGTCCGGGCAAGCTCGTCAATGTTACGGGCAATTTCAGGATGGCCGACACTGACGGTGAAACATCGACTTCAGAGGGTGTATTGTTGGATTGGCTCCCCCTGCCTGCCGTCAGGTTGAATGCAAACTATCAGCATAGTGATTCAGAGCCGGGGCCTGTCAAGGCCGATACGATCAACAGTTATGTAATATGGTATGTAACAAAGTTTGCGGACCTCCGGCTTACAAATAGTTACTCCAAGCAGGTTGATGAAAAAGAGTCGGAAAATTACGGCATGAGCGCAAGCTTAAATTGCAGATTCTGAAGACGTAACTTATAATACAGTGCGCTTTTTTGACAAGAAAATTAGTATACGAGCAATGATTCAATTATGGGTGAATCAGATAATACCCCTCTTTGGAAAAGAGGGGATATTTCCACCCGTAACTGAAGGGTTATGTATACAATAAAGGACAAATTATGCATGACACGATAACCAATGAAAGACAAAGCCGATTTCATGTATCCGTATTTTCAGTCCTTTGTCTGTCGATGTTTTTTATATTCGGTTGCGGAAGCGCAATCAAACAATATACGCGGCCCGATTTTGATGTAAGCGCTATTAAGACTGTGGCGGTAATGCCTATTGAGAACTTTACATCGGAGAATTACGCGGATGAAAAGATCAGAAGTAAAATAAGCATCGAGCTGTTATCACGGGGCATCAATATTATCGAGCCGGGAGAAATTGTCATGGCATTCAAGGAATTGAAGATCAAGTCTGTTGATTCCATGCGGAATAAAGATATGGTCGGCATAGGGGCCATGCTGAAAGCGGATGCTGTTCTTACGGGCTCGGTGGAAGCCTTTGGTGTGAGCAAGGGAATTACAGTTTCTTACCCGGAGGTGTCGGTCCATTTAATTATGTTTGACACGGTTTCCGGGAATATCGTCTGGTCAGCCTGGCATACAAGCGGAGGAGCAAGCTTCTGGACCAGGCATTTCGGCGCGGAGGGCGGCACTCTGGATGACGTATCTGAGAGGGTCATTAAAGAGGCTTTTGATTCTGTATATGGTCATTAGCCGCAGGTCAATAGTATTTGCGGGCGACTTACATTTTATGAAATTTGATATTTGATGAATAAAAGGAGAAATGAAATGCGGTCATTAAAAAAATATGTCATGGCATTAATGGTTATTATCATATCTTTTATTTCGGGATGCCGCGCTGATATCCCGGTCTATCATATCAGTGAGGACATAGATTTCAGTTTTTACAAGAGAGTGGCGGTTGTCCCTTTTGATAATCTGACAAATGATAAAAATGCCGATGAGATCGTCAGGCAGGTGGTTGTAAGCGAACTCCTGGCATCAGGTCTTGTCGATGTTGTGTTCCCCGGGGAGGTCAAGGCCGCCATTGCAGAACTCGGCATAAAATCCGTTTCAACATTGACTGCAAGCCAAATCAAGGCGCTGTGTAATTCCCTGAAGGCCGAGGCAATAATCGTAGGGGCCGTTGAAGAATATGGCGACGTGAAGATGGGAAATATCTCGGCTCCCCAGGTAACTCTCAGCTTGATGATGGCAGACGCGAACACCGGTTCAATTGTATGGTCAATAACAAAAACTCGCGGAGGCGCCGGTTTTTTGGCGCGGCATTTCGGGGCAAAGTATGAAACGCTCAGCGAAACGGTCTTGCTGCTTGTAAGAGAATCCATCCGCACTCTTTATAAATATTAAATCGGTCATTGCATGGCAGCCGGCATTCCGTAGCCACCGGGCTGAAGCTTATACATAACAGCTACAATGATAAAAATACAAATTATAAAGTCCCCGCCTTCGGAGTGATATGGTGAAGAAAATA
>JACRQA010000129.1 GCA_016222915.1 Nitrospirota bacterium
CGCATAGGGGTGTGATGATTTTTCGTCGATTTTTATGAAAGAATACTTTTCGAGAAACTCACCGGAAGATATCCCTAACCTCTTCCTCAGTCTCACGACATCATAAGGCGTCAGGAGGATTTCAATGTTACTGCAGCAATGGGTAAAGCATTTGATCCCTTTATGACACCTGAATTTGAACTTTGTGTCGAGTGTATATTTTTCGGGTACTACCGAGTCAAGCTTGCTCATTCTTGTTGTCTCCTTGATTTAAATCGAATCTAGGATTATAACAATTTAGAGGAATTTAAATCCAAAATGATTGGTCCCGTGACGTTCTGCTTTCCATTTATCCCGCCAATTGTGCAAAGTCCCGGTTACAGGCGCGGTAAAGACTTCCATATCGCCTTCTCAAAAGCTCAAATAGTACATAAATGCAGAATTGTAATTACTCCAAAGCATGCTATACTTAAAAAAAATACGTTTCCAATTAGCCGGTGTCATTTAAATGAATCGGAGTCCACAAATAATTAAAGGCACCCCAATCTCCCATGCAATCTTTATAATTGCCCTCCTGGCGGCCTTCTGGTCTATTGAGTCACTGGTTGATATTATCTTTTTCCATCCCGAAAAAACATTTATAGACTCCTTTATGTCACCGGATTCTCACGAGGTATGGATGCGCCTTTCATTTGCCGCTCTGATCGTTGTTTCTCATGCTCTTTACAGGAATATTCAAAGGAAAAAGCAGATTGAAAAAGAGCTTGTTGTGAGCAAACAGAAATACCAGAGGTTTTTTACATCCGTTCCAAACGGGTGGGCGTTGCATAAAATTATAGTTGATGCAAACAATAAACCGGTTGATTACATCTTCCTTGAGGTAAATGAGGCTTATGAAAAACTTACCGGTCTTGAAAGCAAAAATATTATCGGCAGGAAAGTCACGGAGGTATTGCCCGGCACAGAGAAAGACCCTGCCGACTGGATCGGAATATTCGGCAAAGTCGCATTGACCGGGGAAGAGATCCAGTTTGAGAACTATTCGGAGGCCATAGGGCGATGGTATAACATCTCGGCGTCCTGCCCGGAGAAAGGCTATTTCATAGTTGTATTTGACGATATTACGGAACGCAGGCAGTCCGAAGAAGCCCTGCGCAGGAGCGAAAGGAATTTGCACAATATAACATCCAATCTGGCGGAAGGGATTTATGTTTTTAATAAGCAGGGGAAGATTGTCTTTATGAATCCCGAGGCTGAACGACTTTTGGGATGGACTATTTATGAGCTGAATGAAAAAGGGCCTCACGACCTCGTCCATTTCAGAAAGGCGGACGGCACCCCGCTCCCTCTTAAAGAATGCAATATGCATGAAGTTATAACTTCCGGCAAGTTATACACTTCAACAGATGAAGTCTTTGTGCGTAAGGACGGCACTGTTTTCCCCATCTCTGTTATCACCAGTCCGATAATTGAAGACGGCAGGATTATCGCCTCAGTCACCGCCTTCCGCGATATTACTGAACGCAAGGACATCGAACGAAAGCTTGAGACCCTCGCTGTCACAGATGAACTTACAGGCCTGCTCAACCGGCGCGGCTTTATTACGTTTGCGGAAAAGCAGTACATGATAGCAGTCCGGCACAACAGAAAGCTGGCCCTCATTTACATTGACCTTGACGGATTAAAAATAATTAATGACAAACTGGGGCATGAAGCAGGCGACCAGGCTATTGCCGACACGGCAGATGTCCTCAGGAAGACTTTCCGTGGCTCGGATATAGTCGGACGGATCGGGGGGGATGAATTTGCCGTTCTTCTGACAGAGACTTCAGACAATGTTATTGAAAACGTCATCAACAGTCACCTGAAAAACAATCTGAATAGCCATAAGGAACGGGGCGGCAGAAAATTTGAACTGCTTCTCAGCCTGGGTATCGCATACTTCGATCCTGATAAGCCGTGCACACTTAATGACCTGATATCTACTGCTGATAAGCTGATGTATGAAAACAAAAAGCTCCGCATGCATTGCCGGCGCAAGGAAAGCCAATAACAGACAAACGAAGACACAGACGTTATAAAGTCCATGAAGGCTGCCGCGTGACCTTAAACGGCTCAGTGGAATTGCTTGTAAAGGACATAAGCGTCCGGGGGATATGCCTTTATGTCTCCCGATATTTATCAGCAGATGAAGTTCATCTGCTTAAAATATTGTCTCCTGCCGATAATGAAATATCCCTTTCCGGCAAAGTAATCTGGTGTCATCTCCATGAAGACGCCGATACTATTACTTATCATGCGGCAGGATTAAATTTCATAGACATGGATGAAAGCGCGTCAAATTCACTGACTGAGTTGATCAGAAATTGTTCACGGCAATAACCCCGGGCAGCGCAGACGATTGTGCAAACTACGGAATTATACGGACCGGAAAATCTCAGCCCTACTTATCAAAATGGCACTTCCTGCAAAGGTCAAACATGTCCTGCGCTTCAAAGGCCCACAGATGAGGATAATTTGACGCATGAGGGTTGTGGCAGCTGGCGCATGAAAGCTCTTTTCCTGTTCGAACAGGATCGGGCTTGTCACGGGTCGGATGGCCTTCAGTTGAAAAAGAATCCCCCAGCACATGCTGCCCGCTTCCCCTGTCGGCATGACAATTTACACAAAGGTCCCAGGTCGCCTTATAAAGATTGAACGGGAACCTGGCGGCATGAGGGCTATGGCATATGGTGCATTTGCCGAGAGAGACAGGGCCGTGAGTAAACTTCTTTGCCTGCCAATCTGTTTTTTGTTCAATATGGCATCCGTAGCATACTTCCGTATCGGGCCTCTTAACAGCGTACTTCGGAGCGGATTTGTCGTCATGGCAGTTCAGGCAGCTCCAGACTGCCACAGGACCGTGAACATAAGGAGCGGAGGCTATTTTGTTGTGGCATGAATAACATGTTGATGTTGCCTGGACGACCGTTTTTTTATCAAAAGCCTCGGCCATGAATGATGTCGGACTTACGGGTTTCCTATCGGTCTCCTTCGGCTCCAGGATATGGCATTCAGCGCACATGGAATTATCTCTCATGTGGAAATTGTCCTTCTTGAACCCCGCAGGGATCTTCATATATTCTGCGGCAAGGTCAGACCGTCTGAAGACATTCAGCGCTACATCGAACACAGATTTACCTTTTTTGGTCGCGGTTATGTTTATCTTGTTGATGCCGGGAGTTAACGGAACGGAAAAACACTCATACTTATTATCGGGAACGATACTCGCCCTTTCTTTATCATTGACCTTTGTCTTTATCAAATCAGCCGAGTCTTTCGGGACTTCCATTGAAATATTCAGGATGTCGAATTCCATGACTACGTTGTCAGGAGGGTATTGGAGCGTGACGGTTTCCGCCTCTGCAATTCGCGTGATAATAAAGAGCGCTAAAACGGCAAAAGACAAAATCTTTATTCGCATTTGGAAATGGATGAAGGTAAAATTTTCTTGTCGATAAGCTTCTCGATGGCCTTCTTGTACATTTCACTTGCCTTGGCCTTGTCGCCTTTCGACTCATAGGCCTTGCCCAGCTCGTAGTATGTCATTTGAGGATACGGATTGGCCACGGCAGCGGAATTGAGGACCTCTATGGCCTTGTCGATATCGCCCTTTAAGATAAGCGCCCCGCCAAGCCCTGTCTGCGCGTCATGTGATTTAGGGTCGAGCTCAACGGCCTTTTTAAACGCCTCAAGCGCCTTGTCCGCTTCTTTTGTTTCAAGATACAGAAAACCCAGGAGTATCCGGGGCTCCGCCATTTCAGGGCCGGCATTGACGGCTTTGACGGTCATGTCTATTGCCGTGTCGAATATCCGCGACTCTGTGAATTTAAGCGCCAGGTTATACAGCCTTGATGCTTCCATGGAGGATTTGTCTTGTTCCTCCTTGTGCGGGGAAAGGGTCTCTTCCAACTCGCTTTCATCTATCTCCCCGAGGACTTTCTTTATGTAGCCTCTGAGTTTCGTCTTGTAGGTCAGGGGGTGGCTTGGAATATCATAGGCAACCAGACCCTGCTTGTCTATTATTACGGTTGTCGGGAAGACCCTCACCCCGTAATCGCTGTATATTTTCCTGTCCGTGTCGATAAGCAGAGGAAAGCCGATCCCTTTGTTCTTGAAAATCATCAGCGCTTCTTCCTTATTGTCGCTTTCTTCCATGACGCCGACTACTTCCATGCCTTTGCTTTTAAATTTATCCAGGATTTCCTTTGCGTCCTGCAAGGCGAGAACTGATCGTTCCTGGTCGGTCCTCCAGAAGATGATGACCAGTACTTTCCCTTTATACTCATTCAGCGATATCCTTTTCCCGTCGACCGAACTGGTGGTGAAATCAGGCGCCGCACCGCCCGCTGACACATTGATTGCTTCGGCTGAGGGAGCGCACAACAGGAAAATGACGAGACCCAGAATAATGCGTATCATCCGTTAATCTCCTTTTTTACCCTATCGTATTTTTTAATTTTATGACAGCCGGGAGTGCAGCTCCCCCCCGTGTCCGTCTTCTGAAAGTTTACAGGCAGGTCCCATGAGCCGAAGGGGACCGCTTCCCTTATGTGTTTCGGAAAATTACTGGCATGAGTCTCATGACAGGCCCGGCAGGTCCTGCCCTTCTCGGCCTTGTTGACATGCCTGAAATGAAGGTTCTCGTTCCCGTTTCTGAAATTGGTAAGCTTGGTGGTCTCCGCGTTTAGAACAATCGTTTTTTCATGGCAGCTGAAACAGAGGTTGTAATTGTCCACTGAAAAGGGCATATAAAACGTCGGCGGATATGGGTTTCTCAATATCCTGAAGTTGGCAGAACCGTGAGGATCATGACATCCGGAACAGTCCTTCTGCTTTATAGGACCGTGCTGGTCCGTATTTTCCGCCAGCCATTTTTTCATATTCATGGTGCTTGTCACGTTGTCCTTCTTGTAGTCCCTGTCGTGACAGCTCAGGCACAAATCCATAGGCTCCATCAGCAGGTTCTTTGTGATATTCGATATATGGGCGTCATGGCAATTTAGACATGACCTTTCAGCCTGCAGCGCCCCGTGTTTGACTTTTGCCTGGCTGATCTGGTCTTTCTTGTCTTTATGGCAATCAAGGCATAAATCAGGCGCCTGGGACTGGAGCATGAATTGTTTTGCGGCAGAGTGAGGATTATGGCAGCTGGTACATTTCTCAGAAACCGGCTTATGGACGAACTCCGCCTTATGAATAGCCTCCGCCTTATCGGTGTGACACATGTAGCAGAGGCTCGGTCCTTCCACCTTTAAGTTCTTTGCGTAATCAGCAGTATGGGGATCGTGGCATGCCACGCATCCTCCGACGGCTGCCGGCCCGTGAACGAACGCGCCCCCGACTATGGCCTCGTCATGACAGTTAAAACAAAGCTCGCTCCCTTTGGCCAAAAGCTGAAATTTGTTCGGCGACTCATGAGGACTGTGGCAGGCTATGCATTCGCCTTCCTCCACCGGGCTGTGAATGAATTTCTTTGCCTTGAATTTTTCATGGCAGGAATAACATGTCTTGGCAAGGTCTTTCACCTTCCCGAATTTGTTCTGTTCAGGCTTGTCTTTGTGTTTTGGAAGTTGTCCATGGCAGACAGTGCATTCGCCGGCGGAGACAGGGCCGTGAACGAATTTCCCCTTGCCCATAGTAGCGTGGCATTGCGATGTGAGACATGAATCTTTGGGTTTTTCAACCGCCTTTTCCTGGGCTGATATGGTCTTGTCAGTCAACCCCAAAGCGATTACAGCAGCAAATAGAAATAGAAAAAGAATGGTGACAGTTTTTTTGTTCATCGAACCTCCACGGATTTGATTGTATCTACATAAGGACTCTTAATATACTTATTGCTTTCTTTTTTTTCAATAGACGCATGCCTTTTTCAAGCTTTTGGAGATTGACGAAAAGTCCGCAAGAGGCCGATGTGATTCAAACCCTACCTAACAATAATCCCTGCATAGCCGACCACATAATCGTAATCACCGCTTACTTCCCCGGAGGTCATGTATTTTACAAGAGACGCCTTCGAAGCCCCCAGTTTCCTTGCGGCAAAGAGCATTGTAGTTACAGGGATGACCCCGCACATGCTGATATCTTCGTTCATGACGGTCTTATAAAGCCCCTCAGGGTCCAGGGCTAGTACCCTGTCTATCGCCTTCTGGTCTTTTTTCCTCGCTGCTGCATCTGATACATAGTGGCTCATGTCCGAACTTGCGATAATCGTCACGGGATAGTCCGATTTTCTAACCACGTCTGCAAGGGCCTCTCCAACCGTCCTGCACACCTCCAGTTGGACAGGCATCATCGTAATAGGGACGATACCGGCATCAGAAGAAAAATGGAGAATGAATGGAAGCTGTACTTCAAGAGAATGTTCCATCCTGTGGGCAAGACTGTCCTCGGAGATGATATCTGAAGTTTTCTTTAACGCCCCGGCCAGGTCCTCATCAATCTTTAATTCACCGGTCGGCATATGCCAGACGCCTGATGACATCAAAGAGACCGGCGATCCAAGCCCCGTATGGTTCGGCCCTATCAATATAAACGTCCGTGGTATTTTTATCCTTGAATATACCGCGCCGGCGACCCTGCCCGAATACATAAGTCCGGCATGCGGTGAGACTATGCCTATTGCACTGTCTTTTACGGCGTCTGTTTCGAGGTATTTATTCACCTGGCCGGTGAGTTTTGATGGAGAAGATTCGTAGAATTGTCCGGCTA
>JACRQA010000130.1:0-18003 GCA_016222915.1 Nitrospirota bacterium
CCGAGAGCAATGGAGATATGGAACAGGTTCCCGAAATTCGTTTTGGGCTTCATCATCGCCTCCATAATATTTTCCTTCATGGTCTCTCCTGCGACGATAGACGCGACCAAGGGTTCTCTAGGAGGGTTAAGGACCTGGTGGTTCGCCCTGGCCTTTACAAGCATAGGGCTTGAGACCAATTTTAAAGACCTTGCAAACCTCGGCGGCGGGAGACCTGCCCTTGCGTTTGTTGTCGCCCAGGGCTTCAATATCCTTTGGACGCTGATCCTTGCATATCTGCTATTCGGCGGTATTATATTCCCTGTGCCCGCTATAAAATAGTACGAGCCTGAATATATAACGGGAAGGCATAACGCCTTCCCGCATTTTAAAAGATAACAACGTATTAATAGAATCAAAAAAAGACCCTTCCTTTAAAAGAAGGGTCTCAATATAAAGAGAGGGGGGGGTAATTCCTTACATCTTCAGCTTCGCAATTTCTTTGGTCAGTACCGTGGCCCTCTGGGCGCCCATCATTCCTATTACAAGTCCGGCCTTTTTGCTCTCCATTTTCAGCAGTATCTGGACCGCCATGTCGTTATCAAGCCCTGAAATTCTTGAGGCCGCGTCTTCCGGCTGCATCGCCTCATATGCCCTGGCCACATGCTTTAATCTTTTGTTGCCGACTTCTTCAGCCTGTTTGAGGGACTTATCTATCTGCTCAAGAAGGGCCGTGTATTTTGCGATATCATCTTCCACTTCTTTCTTTAATGTCTTGAGTCTTTCCGTTTCTTTCTTCAGCATTTCTTCCTTCTGGTTAAGCTCGATACGCTGCTTCTCGATAACGCCTGCAATGTCTTCCTCTGCATAAACATTAACGACCAGAAATAGAAGGGCCAATATGGTAAACGCCGTTCTTTTCATTTCAACCTCCTTGATATCGCAAAAAAGTCGGCCTCTTTTTGTTCAGAAGACAGTTGATCCTTTATGTCCTTTCTGATGGCCTTATCATTTAATATTTCAAAGACCTTTTTTTCTTTATGGGCTTCAACAAGGTTATTTTTTAGTGACTTCAGCTCTTTATTATGATGATCGTGTATATTCTTCTGTTCGCTTATCTTTCCATTGATGCGTGAAAAAAAATCGTAATACGAATTGATGTTATTTATGTCCATAGTGCCTTCAAAGTTCTTTTCATTAAAGAACTCAAGAGTGTCCGTGAAGTCTTTTTCAAGACTGTTAAGTTTGGATTTCTCCTCATCTACCCTGTCTGCAGCCTTCTTGACCTCAATCTCGATTTCCTTTTTCCTGTTGTCCTTTATTTTGAGAAGCTTCGATATGGTCCTGTTCTTACGCATTGCCTTTCTCCATTTCATCAAATATTGAATACAGTCCCTGCATGCTGTCAGTGTAATCTACAAGATCATTCATGTCCTGTCTCAGATAACTTCTTAACCGGTCGATTATCTTTATTGCGTAATCCACCTTGAAATTAGAGCCCTGTTTATATGCGCCGAGGTTGATCATGTCCTCAAATTTTCTATACGTCGATAACACCTCAATGAACTTTCCCGCATACTCCCTGTGCCTTTTATCAATTACATGCGGCATGACCCTGCTGATCGACTGCAGTATGTCGATGGACGGGTAATGATTTTCCATCGCAAGGTCCCTCGAAAGCACGATATGCCCGTCCAGTATCGACCTCGACATATCGGCAACAGGCTCCAGCATATCATCTCCTTCAACAAGGACCGTGTAAAGCCCTGTGATACTCCCTTCGTTTTCCGAGGTCCCGACCCTCTCAAGGAGCTTCGGCAGCAAGGCAAATACGGATGGAGTATAGCCCCTTGTGGTGGGCGGCTCTCCGACTGCAAGACCGATTTCCCTTTGCGCCATCGCGACCCTGGTGAGTGAATCCATCAGGAGCAGGACGTTCTTTCCGCGCCCCCTGAAATATTCCGCTATCGCAGTTGCCGTAAAGGCCCCCCTCACCTTTGCCAAAGGCGCCTGCTCGGATGTCGATACCACGACAACGGATTTTTGGAGGCCCTCTACTCCAAGATTTTTTTCAACGAACTCCCTGACTTCACGGCTACGCTCGCCGATCAGAGCTATGACATTGACGTCCGCCTCCGAGTACTTGGCAATCATACCGAGCAAAACGCTCTTGCCTACACCGGAGCCTGCCATAATGCCGAGCCTCTGGCCTTTCCCGCATGTCAGCAAACCGTTTATGGCCCTTATGCCGATATCAAGTGGCTCCATTATCCTCTGCCTCATAAGCGGATTCGGAGACATTGAGAAGAGGGAGTAATCCGTCCCCTCTATCGGTCCCTGATTGTCAAGGGGGTTGCCTGCCGCATCAATGACCCTGCCTATGAGTCCGTCGCTTACCCGAACAGTGATATTCTTACCCAGAGGCAATACCCTGCTTCCATGTCTAATCCCTGATACTTCCCCGGTTGCCATAAGGATGACCTTGCCTTCTTTAAAGCCCACAACTTCCGCATCTACGGCAGGGGCGCCGCCGGAATAAATCTTACAGGCCTCTCCGACACTGACGTCCAGCCCGGTGGCCTTGATCGTTAGCCCTGTTATTTCAATGATACGTCCGTATACTCTTAAATGGTCTGAATCGCAGACAGCATCCACATAGGGGCCAAGGTCTATATTCATCATGACGGGCACCCTTCATCTCCAACCTCTGTTCCGGCATCCTGGCGCAGCGATGAATTCTCCTGCCTGTAATCCGTGCTCAGGGCACTATCTCCTGTTTTACGGGCTTTCACGATATTGACGTCGTCAGTAATATTGGCAATCAGCGCATCGATATCGGTCACAACTTCCTCTGTCTGACTGATAACAAGCGGTCCGGTCAGCGACACATTAGAATTAACGTCAAAAATAATGTCCTCATGAATATCGATCAGCTCCGGCCTCTTTTTCATAAACAGATCGTGCAGGGCAGGGTTGATCTTTATCGTGATAGTGCCCATCCTCTGCAATCTCTTCAGCGCCTCCCTGACTACCGACACGATGATTTCAGGTTTTGCGCTGATCTCATCGATTATTATTTTGCGCGCCATCGCAAGCGCAAAATCGACGACCTGTTTTTCAACCTCTTTGACCAGGCCCTCCTTGAAAACCGCCACCTCATCTATTATTCTTTCGAGCCGTTCCACGAGGACCGCGGCTTTCTGTTCCCCGTCCGCAAAGCCGGCCCTTTCCCCGGACGCAAACCCTTCTTCATAGGCCCTTCTCTGCATATCTTCGAGGTCTTTTATAATGTCTTCCTTTTTGGGAAGTCTGCTGTCTTCCAGGGAAGGCATGCAATAAGGAGACACGTCACAATCATTCGCAACTCCGGCTTTATACAACGAGCTCCTCCCCTCCCCTGCCCGCAATTACAATCTTGCCATCTTCATCAAGCTTTCTGGCGACCCTGACGATATTCTGCTGAGCAGTTTCGACATCGGACACTTTTACAGGTCCCCTCGTCTCCATCTCTTCTTTTAATATCTGAACAGCCCTCTGAGACATATTTTTGAATATCTTCTGCTTCAAGCCGTCGGATGCTGTTTTCAGCGCAAGGGACAAATCTTCCGAGCTCAGCTCTTTCAGTATAAGCTGGATTCCCCTGTCATCGATCTTCTCAAGGTCGTCAAATACAAGCATGAGTTCCCTGATGGATTCCGCCAGCGCCTCGTTATGTCCTTCTATTTTTTCAAGGATGCTCTGTTCGGTGCTTCTTTCACATTGATTGAGTATCTCCGCGATGACCTTTGTGCCCTGGAATGCCTTCCCGGACCGGCCCTTCCCGATATCCAGTTGTCCTTTGAGGACCGCTTCTATTTCTTCCAACGCGCTGTCGGGGATCCTCTCTGTTGACGCCACCCTCATGGCCACGTCGCCCCGTATGTGCTCCGGCAGCGCGCTCATTACCTCAGCCGCCTGCTCGGATTCCAGAAGACACAAAATCAGGGCGATTGTCTGGGGATGCTCCGAGATAAGAAAACTGGACAGTGTCTTGGGATTGACCCACTTGAGAGACTCAAGAGGGCTCTCTTTGGAAACCATCTCCATTATCCTCTCTGCATCATCGCCGCCGAGGCCCTTTGTGAGAAGCTTTTTCACATAATCTTCTCCACCGACACCAATGTCACCGCCTTTGACCTTTTCCATTATCTCGGTCAGGACGCTCTCCAGTTTATTATTGTCCTTCTTCCTGGACTTGGCCATGTATGACGATATCTTCCCGATGTCCTGCGGGGCGAGGTCTTTCAAAATCTGAGCGGCAACGTCCTCTCCGACGGAGGTAAGGAAAATGGCCGCTTTTTCATATCCGTTCATCGCCATCCGCTATTCCTCCAGCCAGCCTTTCACCAATCCCGCGGCCTGCTGCGGATTGGTATTGGCCCAGTCGATCACCTGTTTTTCAAGAGGGAGTTCCTTTGCCTGAAGCGGACCTCCCAGCATGGCCTGTTCATCTGTTACGCTGATCTTCGTTCCTGCTGCCTGAGGTATCGACTTTGAAAGAGACGTGATCAGCGGACGTACTACTACAAAGAAAAACACAAGCACTACAATACCGGGTACCAGATATTTCAGTATGCTGATTACTATCGGCATGTAATTCTTCCCTTCATCCGGTATTTCCGCAGATTCCATCTCCTTAAAGGGCATGATATTCACACTTATCTCATCTCCCCTTTCAGTGCTGAAGCCGATGGTCTTTTTCACGATGTCCTCATAATATTTCAGGTCCTCGTCAGAACGCACGGTATATTTGTCCGCGTTTTCCGTTGTCCCCTTTTGTGAGGCCAGAATGCCGTCAATCAGGATTGCGACGGTAAGTCTGTCCAGGTTTACCGGCGATTCGATTACACGTGTTACTGTTTTGCTCGTTTCATAATTGATCATCTCATCCTGTTTCTGGGACTGCCCCATTAATGAAGCAGACGGCTGGGCCGCGCCGCCGGGGAGATTCGAGGTGACACCGGGTATTCCTCCCCCGCCGCCGGATGTTGTTTTTTCACTGCTCTTCTGTTCACTCCTTACAACGACCCCTTCAGGATCGAACTTCTCTTCAGTCCTTTCGCTTCTTGTAAAGTCGAATGACGCCGATACCCTGGCGTTTATCTTACCTCTTCCTACTACAGGTTCGAGTATGCTTTGAATCTGGGTAATCAGGTTCTGCTCGTAATTATGCTGATATTCCATCTGCGACCCGGACATGCTCATCATACTGTCATCGGAGGGTTTTGTAAGGAGATTGCCCTTGTTATCAATAACGGTAATACTGCCGGGACCCAGGTCCTCGACGCTGCTTGCTACGAGGTGGACTATCGACTCAACCTCGGACCTGTCAAGCTGTCTCCCGTTTTGGAGTGTAATAAATACTGCCGCGGATGTTTTTGGCTTGCTCTCCTGAAATGCAAACAGGGTCTTGTCCGGGATTACGAGATGGACCCTGCCCTTTTGCACACCCGACATCGATTTGATGGTCCTTGCCAATTCACCTTCAAGCGCCCTTCTGTAATTGAGTTTCTGTACGAACTCGCTTGTAGTAAAAGTCGTGTTATCGAATATCTCAAAGCCGACCCCCCCGCCCTGGGGAAGCCCCTGTGACGCGAGCTGAAGCCTGAGGTCGTAAACCTTATCGGACGGCACAAGTATGGCCCCGGTCGCGCCGAGCTGATACGGGATTTTCTTGTCTTTTAATTCCTGGACTATCCTGCCCGCATCATCCTCTGAAAGACCGGAAAACAGGACCTGGTAATCAGCCTTCTGAAGCCATGCGCTTAAAAGAAAAATAGTGGCGACGCTTGCTATTATTACCGCCAGCAAGGCGACCTTCTTGCCGGTCGGCATGGCCTTGATTTGTTCTATGATATTGTCGATAGCAGCCATTTAAGTCCCTTCTTCGGTTTTAGGTTTAGCTCCGGTTTCTATTCTTACTTCCCGCCCCTTACTTGTTTTTAAACCTGCATCTTCATTACTTCCTCATAAGTGCTTATGAGTTTGTTCCTTATCTCAACCATCAACTGAAATGACATGTCCGCCTTTTCTATTGCCAGCACCGCATCAGTGATGTCTCCGCCTGTTGCGAGTTCGTTCACTGCCGTCTCCACGTCTTTCTGCACCTGAGAGACCTTGCCCAGCGCGTCGTTGATGACTGACTCAAAACTGGCCCCCGATCCATTCTCAAGCGGCTTTGATTGAAGACCTTCGCCGGAAGTTATTTTACCGCCGATATCTTTTATAGGAAGATCAGTCATTTTTACCTCCCGAGCTCAAGGGATTTCTGATACATCCCCTTTGACGTATTAAAGGCCCTGACATTGGCTTCATAGGCCCTGAATGCCATCATCATGTTGACCATTTCTTCAATGACGTTTATATTCGGCATTGATACATTCCCGTTTTCATCTGCGTCCGGATGTCCGGGGTCATAAATCACGATCGGAGGTTTCGTGTCCTGCACGATGCCCGATACCTTAACGCCCTCAAGGCTCCTGTCCATTTTCGCCTTGACCGGCATGGTTTGAAATACGACGTCCTTTTTTACATAAGGCCCGCCGCTTTCCGTTCTTGTGGTCTGAGCGTTCGCCATGTTAGAGGCTATAGTGTTCATCCTTACCCGCTGAGACTCAAGTGCGGATGAGCTGACTTTGAATATGTCCATTAATTACCTCCGGATCAACGCGTTCTTATAGCGTTCTTGTACATTCTTATTTTTGAATTTAATATCTTTAATGACGCTTCATGCCGCAGGGAATTTTCCGTCATCTTGGCTACCTCGACATCAAGCTCGACATTGTTGCGATCACCCCAGGAAAGATCATTTTCCACTTCAACCGTGCTGCTGCCCTTCCCTCCATTTTTACCTTGTATGTGTTTCGGGTCTGTAGTTGCCATCCTGACCTCATTGTTGAGGACGCCGCTGAACTTTACGTCTTTGGCCTTGTAACCCGGCGTATCCGAATTGGCGATATTGGAGGCTATCACCTTATGCCTCGCACTGGACGCCTGTATCATTTTGTGAAGAATCCCGAAACTTTTATCCATTCATTATTCTCCTGTAACTACTGATCGCTCATTATCTATCAAGAACCATGCCATGATATTCAAAACCCTCAAATACAGATAGCGACGCGCAAGATAACAATCACAGATGAAATTTTGATGTCCAAACCTCTTGAATGTTTTGATAATTTGGTTCTTGGAATTTATTTGTAATTTGGGATTTGCAATTTGTAATTTTGACATTTTATTTAAACGTGACCTTGCTGAGAATTAAATCCGGCAATTTCGCGTCTGCTTTTTGACAGTGCCTTTTTTTCATACAGCAGGAAATTTTTTCCCATATCCGTTCAGTTTGTTTCTGATCGTTCTCACACTGACGCCGAGCAGTTTGGCAGCCTGGGTCTTGTTGCCGTTTGTCGTCTCAAGTGTCTTGGATATAAGGTCCATTTCCATATCTTTTATACTTCCTTCATTCACAGCGCTTTGTGGAACACTTACCTCGATCATAAAATCCTCTACACCTATCAATTCACTGCGGGCAATAAGTACCGCCCTGTGGACCGCGTTTTCGAGTTCCCTTATGTTCCCTTTCCATCTCCTTGTCTTGAGAAATTCGGAGGCTTCAGCAGTAAAGCCTGAAATGGTTTTATTGAGCTCCTTCGAAAACTTCTCCGCGAAATGTCCTGCAAGCAGCCTGATGTCTTCAGGTCTTTCACGCAGCGGCGGCAGATTGATGGGAAACACACTCAGCCTGAAATATAGGTCTTCCCTGAACCTCCCCTCGGCAATCTCCTTTTGCAGGTCCCTGTTCGTGGTGGCAATGACCCTGACATCGACAGGTACCGGCTGCTTGCCGCCTACCCTGTCTATTTCTTTTTCCTGCAGCACACGCAGCAGTTTTGCCTGCAGGGTTGAGGTCATCTCACCGATTTCATCAAGTAATATAGTCCCGCCGTGGGCCAGCTCGAATTTGCCGGCCTTTCTTTCCATCGCGCCGGTAAAGGCCCCTTTTTCATACCCGAAGAGCTCGGACTCCAGAAGGTTGTCCGGAATGGCGGCGCAGTTTACCGCCACAAGGGGTTTCTTGTTTCTCCGGCTCGCTTTGTGAATATACCTTGCAAGCACTTCTTTGCCGGTCCCGCTTTCCCCGAGAATGAGGACAGTCATATCGCTTGCAGCAACGCTGCCGGTAAGCTGCAGGAGGCCCTTCATATTTTCATCGGATGTTATTATCTCCTTGCTGCAAGTGCTGTCCCTGGACATTATCGTTTCAATAGTGTTTGTCAGGTCTTCAAAGGAAAAGGGTTTGATCAGATAATCACATACTCCCTCTTTCATTACGTCCACCGCGTTCTCGACTGTTGCGTAACCGGTGATCACAAGGATGGGAAGGCTCCCGATCCTTTTTCTCGCCTCCCTGATAAATGACAGTCCGTCCATCTTGGGCATCTTCATGTCCGTGATGATCATGGATACGGAGATGTCCTCAAGTTTTTTCAATGCGTCAACCGGGTCCTCTGCTACGACCGACTGATAGCCCATTCTGACGACCGCTTCTTTCATGGCGGCCCTCATCTGCTGATCATCGTCTACGACAAGAATTGATTTCATGTTTTCATTCATCCTTATTTACCCGCTTTTTCATATAAAATATTTTGAACGCCATCACTGCCTTTCTTTATGTTTACATTTGGAAAAGAGATGCAGAATGTGCTGCCCTTTTCCTGATTTCTATATGCCCTTATGAAGCCGCCATGCGTCTGCATAATTTTGTTGGCGATAGCCAGCCCGAGCCCTGTTCCCTTGTCCTTTGTACTAAAAAACGGGTCAAATATTTTTTCAATGTTCTCAGGACTGATGCCCTCTCCGTCATCAGTAACTGAAACAGTCACATATTCATCATTAACGTCAGTCGTAATTTTCAGATTGCCTCCGCCCGGCATGCCCTGCACCGCATTCAGGATTATATTCATGAAGACCTGCTTCAATAATTCCATGTCACTTCGCACTGAGACCCTATACGAGTCCTGAACAAGCTTAATACCTCTGATCTGGATAAGGGGAATAAGCATGTTGACTGATTCCGAAATGGCGTCAGAGAGCTCTATGTCCGCAAAAGAAGGTTTCTGAGGTTTTGCGAAAAAGAGCATATTGGTAAGAATATTATTAAGGCTCTTGATGCCTGTGGAGATGCCGCTTGCCATATCCGAATGGGCAGTGCCCTTGAGATCATTGGAAAGCATGGTCGAGAAAAGCTCAATGCTGCATAACGGGCTTCTTATCTCGTGGACTATCTTTGCGGCCATTTCTCCCATCGATATGAGCCTCTGGTTTCGCTCGTGCTGCCGCTCAAGGTCCCTGGTCCTTGTGATGTCCTTGATCAGGACCACATAACCCCTCACAGAGCCCTCCGGCCCTGCTACGGTTGACCGTGAAAGTATCACATCATACGTTGTTTCATCTACAGTCAGCCGCGTGCCGGAGCTGTTTTCTTCTACAGAGAAAGGCAGATCGCCAAACATCATTCCTGTGACGTCCTGTCTGCTGGAACAAAGGAGCTCCTCTGCGGCCCTGTTCAGCATCGTCACCCTGTCTTGCTGATCAAGGACTATTATTGCTTCGCCTATGCTCTGCAATACAGCCTGCAGATAATCTTTCGACTCTCCCAATTCAAGGACGGCCCTGTTGAGCTGGGTGTTCTTCTGCTCCAGCTCAAGGGTGAGATACTGGACCTTTTCCCGGAGTTTCTCGTAGTATGTCTCCAGGCTTTTTGATGCCTGGGTGAAATTATGGAAGGCCTCATTCAGCTTTACCGCGTTCTCCACTAAAACACCTCCCTGACCCTGTTCATGAGGGTCTTCTCCATCAGCTTTGACTTCGCCAGACGGGCGAACAGATTGTCTCCTTTTTGCAGGCGGTTTAATATATCAGTCGATTCCGGCGCGCCTGCGTCCCTTGCCAGCCTGTACATGACCCATTCATTTTCAGGGGCCTTCTCCCCTGCTATCCTGTAATACTTGAGCGCTTTGTTAGTGTCGTTATTTGCATAAAGGATATCGGCAAAATTAATATACGCCTCCGCATCCCAATCAGCTTCATTTAAATTTCTTTCATAAAAGGCAATCGCCTTATGGGCATCTTTCATCTCCATATAATCCAGGCCGGATATGATATTTCCGAGAAGATCAAGGTCGCTCTTTTCAATTTCCTTTATCATCATGACATGCTTTAATGCGGCTGTCTGCTCTCCTTCCGAGTACAGTATTTTCGCTTCAACTCTTGATACCGCGTCCCCGGTTTCCCTGGAATCTTTTGCAATATTCATATAATCCCGGGACATCGCGGCGTTGCCTATGCCGCTATAATAGTCCGCAAGATCAATGGCCGCCTTGCCCTTTGCATGTTCAGATCCATTTTCAACAAGCCACGTGCACAAATCTATGAATGGCTTCCCTTCATGCCTCAGACGTTTGGCCACCTTCAGCAGGAAATCCTCTCTTGCTTCGTCGACAAGCCATTGCCCGACTTCGTTCCATAACTTTACGAACGTCAAGCCATCCGTTGATGATTTGGCCCCTGTTTCAAGCACAATCTCCTCGAGTGTGCTGAAGGCCTCCGGCGGAGGCTGCTTGCCGTAAACCAGTTCTTTCAGCAGGGAAACGGCTTCCTTCCCCCTGCCGCCCTTTTTGTATATTTTGGACAACGCAAGAAGCGCGTCCTTGTACATGTTGGAGTCGATATGGTTATGCCTGATCTCCTCCAGGCTTTCGGTCGCCTCCTTAAACTTGCCCTCTTTCATGTGTGCCAGCGATAAATTAAACAAGGCCTGCACCTTTACCTTTTGTTCCCTTGATTGGGCCGCTGCTTTAAACTGCCTGACCGCCTCCTGGAGGTTCGGTTCTTCCATGGCTATAAGACCAAGACTGATGATTGCATTATCTCTGTAGGGGCCGGACTCTATTTGTGACAAGTGCTTTTTGGCGTTGACCGTGTCGCCTGACATGCGCATGTTCTCTCCTAACAGGAAATCGGTTTCCGGTGAACTCTTTAGATAAGCATCGTCCATGAGCCGGGCCTCGCCATACGCCTTCTTTGCCTCTGCCGTCATCTCCAGTTTCTGCATAGCATTCGCCATGCCGTAGAGGACCAGCGGGCCCTTGCCTGATTTTTTATAATACTCAATCGCCTCCTGGTAAAGACCTATCCTGTAAAGGCTTTCCGCCAGACCGAAATATGCTTTATCAATATACCCTGAAGATGGGAAGTCTCTGATAAATACGAGGTAGTCAGCCCTTGCTTCATGGACGAGTTTTAATTCCAGGTATAACGCGGCCCTTCTTAAAAGCGCCTGTTCCTTCAAGGCATTATCGGTTGCATATATATAAGCCAGCCTGAAGTATTTCACGGCCTCCAGATATTGCTTCGCCATAATGTTTGCCTTTGCATAGATATAATTTAATGCTGCAAGGGATTCGGCGTTTTCCGGTTTATGTCCCGGAGGCTCCTTCAAAACGGCATAAAAGTTTCCAGCTTCTAAAAGCGCCCACATCGCTTTATATTTTTCAGGTATCAGACTTTTTTCATCATATTCTTTTTCCGGAGTTGCTACATTATTTCCGCCTGTCCGGGCAGAACGATCTTCATTGTGAACTTCAGGCGCAGAAGGCGTTTTTATTCTTTCCGCATTTTCAGCCTGAGGCTTTGTCTCCTGCTTTGCCTGCTTTTTTATTGCTTCCTCTTTAGGGTACACATCTATTACAAAGCGGCTTGGGTCTTTGAGTGAATACGCTTTCAGTTTTCCCTCTTGCTTCAGGGAGAACATCAGCGCGTCTTTATCTGTTGTAACTGCAAATGGCAGATATGTTTTCTTAATTTCAAAGTTCTTATCAGTAAACCTGACAATTATGTCTTTACCTTCCCGGCTTGCCTTTCCCTCTGAGATGACAGACTCGTCCCCCTCCAGAACGATCCTCATAAAACCGGCATGTTCGCCTGCCCTTATTTGTATTAAGGCTGACGCCCCTTCAGGAACAGAGGCAACTGCAAAATCGGGAAAAGAGTAGAGAGTAAATAACGTGAATACAAAGACACGTAAGAATTTCATGCCGTAATAAAAGCAATTAGTGTGCCTAAATTAACTGCTTATTATTTAAAGAATCTGATCAGGAGAAATGTCATATAGATGACGTTTGGGGTCGTTACCGAGGGGATTATTTTTATCTGATTGTAACTGCTTTTACTTTTGAGAAGTCCCGAACTCTATAGCTTTCTTCTTCATCTTCTCAATAAGGGTGGTCCTGTTAAGACCCAATAGGCTCGCTGCCTTGCTCTTGACGCCTTTTGAGATTTCCAGTGCCTGGATTATCATATTATTTTCTATCTCATCGAGCATCAGATTCAGGTCGACCCCGTCCGAAGACAATTCCTGTTCCCTGGCAGGCGCCTTTTCATCATGGTGCTTCTCGCGCAATCTTTCCGGGAGGTCTTCAAGGCTGACCTCATCGCCTTCCTTGAGGATCGTCAGCCTTTCAATGAGATTTTCAAGTTCACGCACATTGCCGGGCCACCTGTAATTGACGAGGCAGTTCATTACCTCCTGTGATATTCTGGGCTGGTCTTTCTTCTTCCTTCTTGAAATGTCTTCGATAAAATGACCGATAAGCAGAGGGATATCTTCCTTCATTTTCCTCAGCTGGGGCAGATGCATCGGAATTACATTTAACCTGTAATACAGGTCTTCTCTGAAGGTCCCTTCTTTTACAGCCTTCTCCAGGTCCCTGTTTGTAGCAGCGAGTATCCGGACGTCGACCTTGATAGTCTTAATGCCTCCGACTCTTTCAAACTCTTTTTCCTGGAGCACCCTCAGCAGTTTGACCTGAAGGGCCGGAGCAAGCTCACCTATTTCGTCAAGAAACAAGGTACCGAAATTTGCAAGCTCAAAACGTCCGATCCTGGTATTAACGGCCCCGGTGAAGGCCCCTTTTTCATGGCCGAACAATTCAGATTCAAGAATGTCCTTCGGGATAGCGGCGCAATTTAACGGGATAAAAGGTTTTTTGGACCGGGAGCTGTTGTAATGTATCGTCTTGGCGACAAGTTCTTTTCCGGTGCCGCTCTCTCCGGTGATGAGGACCGTGCTGTCCGTGTCCGCTATCTTCTCAATAAATTTAATAACATTTTGAATAGGTAAAGAGTTCCCTACAATCTTGTTGAAACCGAATTTCTTTTTCAGCTCCTGCTTCAACCGCGTATTCTCCTCCTGAAGCCTGGAAACGTCAAGCGCCCGCTTGATGGCTATATAAAATTCTTCAAGGTTAAAAGGTTTGGTGATATAATCGAAGGCCCCGAGCTTCATTGCTTCCACCGCGGTCTGGACTGTAGCATGAGCTGTTATGACGATTGAGGGGACATCTATTTTTTCAGCAGACGTCTCTCTAAGGACATCCAGGCCGCTCATGCCCGGCATCATGAGGTCCAGCAAAAAAAGGTCGAACTTTTCCTCCTTGAGTTGGTTCAGGCCAGACTCGCCGTCCGAGGTGGTTACAACGTCCATTCCCTTGCTTTCCAGAAAATCCTTTAATAATTCCCGGATGAATTCTTCGTCATCAATGACCAATATGCGATGCATAGGACTATATTGCCATAATACGATAACGACGTCAACACTTTGACAGGTTTTTTTTTAAGCCATAATAAAAAGTCCAGTTTTGCAGAATTAAGGACGGCATAAAATTGATTGTTCATCCTGCGATAACTAATGATCACGTCTCCTGAGAACACAATATTTACCATCTTGGGAACGTTGAGAGCTCGCACGAATTTTTATCATCTTAATACTATAAGGACATGTAAATCGTTAGCTTATGACTCAAACTTATTGACAGCAACTAACTAATCGTTTAATCTAATAAAAATGTTCGATAATCCATTATTGAAATTTCGTCTGGTCAATTATCTGCTCTCGGTTTTTATATTGTTTGCAGTCCTTTTGCTGGCCCGGAACATTGTCAGTATTTCCTTCTCGAAAAAGGATGTCCGCCCTCCCGTCTCAAAAGACAACGCATTAATTAATACAAATAAAAACGACCTGATGCAGTATTCCACTATCTTAGAAAAAAATCCCTTTGGCAGGCCAATGAAACTCAACCCGATTGAGGTAAAGCAGGAAGCGGAGAAGTCGGTCGGGGCGTTATCCAACTTGATACTCATCGGGACAGTAACGGGTCCGGAGAGTGTGAGCTTTGCAATTTTTGAAGATAAATCCCAACCGAATGTTCAGGAGATATTCGGTTATGGACAAAGGGTCTTTAACTTTGGGGTATTGACCAAAATCACCATGACATCAGTTGATATCGTGCAGGATTCGCAAACTTTCACACTCACATTCCCATCCGAAGAAGCCGTCACCGAGACAAATACCCGGTCAGCAAGTCCCCCCCCGGAGGTCCCGCAAACCTCCTTTGCCAAAAAGGTCGGAGAGCAGGACTACATTCTCGACAGCAGAAGGGTCCAGAAGTCGCTGGAGAACCCAGAGCAGATAATGACGGACGCGAGGCTGCTTCCTAACTTCGTAGACGGCAAGCAGGCCGGCTTCAAGGTCAGTGAAGTCATACCGGATGGACTATACGGCAGCCTGGGTATAAAAAACGGGGACGTCCTGCTCAGGATAAACGGGCTTGAAATATCCAACCCTGAAGTGGCGATCCAGGCCATGTCTGCATTAAAGGGGATGAACAGGGTCAGTCTCGATTTAGTGAGAAACGGCAAGAATATGTCCATGAATTACCAGATACGATAAAGCGCAGGGCATGGCTCGCCATAGCCCCTGCATCCGTAAAGGCCACCGGCCTTTTACCTGTAATTTTATAAAACAGTGCGGTCAATACATAATATTTGACAATTGGCCCTCGATAATTGATAATTGATAAGCCAAAAATCATCCGGCATTTAATCACAGGGAGCTGTTCTGTTAATGAAATTAGTTAAACTGTATATCATACTGTTTTCAATCGTCTTTGTGATGTTGTCCTCTTCATGTCTTTCCTTTGCCGGAAATGATATTCAGGGCAGGAAATCAGACAGGCCCAGCCCCCGGATAGCCTTCAATTTTGTGGATGTTGAAATTTCTACAATAGTCAAATTTATCAGCGAGATCACAGGCAACAACTTCCTGTTTGACGATAGGATCAAAGGGAAGATCACCATAATAGCCCCGACAAAACTTTCTATCGACGAGTCCTTTACCCTCTTCACATCCGTATTAAGCCTTAAAGGTTTTACGATAATCCCTTCAGGAGTCAAGACTTATAAAATACTCCCCGCTTCTCTGGCAAAGCAGGAAGGAATACTGTCCCAGGATGAAACGGTCCCTATCAATGAGGGCTACATTACAAAACTTGTCCCTATAGAAAACATAAAGGTAGATGAGGCCGTGCAGTTTTTGCGTCCCATAATTTCACGGGACGGGCACATCTCTGCTTTTGGTCCTCGTAATATGCTGCTTGTCATTGACTCCGCCATAAACATCGATAAAATGATTTCCCTGCTCAAGCTGATCGACAAACCTGCCGCAGCAGAGGAAGAGGCTGGAATTCATGTCTACTTCCTTGAGTACGCGGATGCAACGGAGCTTGCAAAAGTATTACAGGGAATAATAAAGGACCTGCAAACTACATATAAGACCGGCCTCAGGGCGGCCCCGAAAAATCCCGCTCCTGATGCGCCTCCGATATTAAGCGTCACTCCGGACAAGGCCACAAACTCCCTTGTAGTTGTAGCGCCCTATTCCGATTACCAGAACATCGTCCAGGTAATCAAGACCCTCGACAAAAAGAGAAAGCAGGTGTTTGTCGAGGCCATGATAGTGGAAGCGTCAATAGATAAACTGAAGGACCTCGGGTCCAAGTGGAGGGCCATAGCAACTCACGATGGTGAGCCTATAGCAGTAGGAGGGGTCGGAAATATCGGCTCTGATACCATGTTGAATATCATCAACGGTCTGTCCGGCATATCAATCGGCGGGATGGGAAACTTTTTCGATGTCCCGATAACTTCACTCGGATCGAGTGGATCAGCCACCACCCAAACTCTCACGGCGCCGGGTTTTGCGGCCCTTTTCAGCTTAAGCGAATTCAAAGACGCGATCAATGTGCTTTCCACTCCTCAGATACTCACGTCCGACAATCAGGAAGCAGAGATACTCGTCGGTGAGAACGTGCCTTTTATTTCTCAGAGAGAGCGCGACGTGACCACGGCCACTACCGTGCTGAATTCCATCACGAGGACCGATGTCGGAATCAAGCTTCAGATAACCCCGCAGATAACTGAAGGGGAATATGTGAAGCTCGACATATTCCAGGAGATATCCTCTGTAAAGAGCGCTTCCGATGATATCCTCACGTCCGTCGGACCTACAACCACAAAGCGCGCAACTAAAACATCCGTATTGGTCAAGGACGGACGCACGGTCGTCATCGGCGGTCTTATGCAGGAAAGAGACGAAGAAAGCGTTACCAAGGTGCCTCTCCTTGGAGACATTCCGCTTATCGGGTGGCTTTTCAAATTCAAGAGTGTATCAAACCAAAAAACCAATCTCCTTATATTCCTGTCCCCGCATGTCGTCAAAGAACCGGACCAGTTGACCCAATTAACTGAAGAGAAGCATAAGGAATTCGTGACAAGAGAGAAATTATACAGAGTGAGCGAGCTCCTGGTTAAATTCAGGGAAGAAGTTTCACAGGACAGGGCGCTGGAAATAATATCTCAGCAGAAGGCAGTCGTCATTAAATATTTTGCAGACATAAATGTCTACCAGATAAAATTGAAATCGAACAAGACCGTCGAGGAGGCAATGAATGATTTTTCAGCGCTCCCGGAGGTCCTTTACGCAGAGCCGAATTACAAGGTCAAGCTACAGTCGCCTCCCAAAGAAGCAGAAGAAAAGGCGCCCGTGCCGGAAATAAATATAAATCAAAACAACGGCACGCCCCAGGAGGAAAAAACGATTTATCCCGAGATCAGGGAAACACAGCCTGCCGCACCCGCAGACATTAATAATCCTCCCGGACCGAATATCAATGAAGAAGCGCCTTCTCAGACTGAGATTGATAAAAAAAAAACAATCCCTGATACGGAAGGCAATGGACCGGACCCTGTAGTCCCCGGATCTCTACCCGTCCTTCCTCAAAACATTGACGAGAAGCCGGAGACGCCTGCAACCGGCATGACTGCTCCTGGTCCGGAAATAACAGGCGCTTCTGCCGTTCCCCTGCAAATCGACCCCGCAGACAACATAATCGCGGCAATTGCATATGATGTAAGTACCTTACCTATAGAAAAAAAGACGGCCTCAAAAGTTGAAAATCCAGAAACAAAAATGAATGAGCCGGACACCAGCACGTGCTATATACAGGTCGGCGCATGGACCAATCCGAAATATGCGCTGGAGGAGTTGGAGAAATTAAAGCCCCAATATCCCGCCATATACCTTACCAAGGAAGGCAATTTCAACAAGGTAAGGATCCCCGGAACAAGCAACAAAGTCAAAGATACATTAATATTAATAGACCTTAAAGAAAGATATAATTTGAAGCCTTTTCTCGTAAACAACAAGACATAACGTCTTGTCGATATTCTCTATGGAAACCTTAGACAACATCAATGATGACGACATAGATACCGAACTCATTGAAAAGATATCCCTTCCCTTTGCAAAAGGCAATGTCGTCCTGCCCCTGAAAAGAGAAAACGATGAGCTCTTCGGCGCAGTGTCCGACAGCCGGGGTGTATTTGCCCTCAGGGACCTTGCCAGGTCCCTCAATCTTAAACCTCACCCTGTCCAGGCCGATGAAAAAGTCATCATTGACGCCATCAACCGCATCTTCAGCAGGACCAGCAGGGTCGACGAAGCTATGGGCGTCATTAAGGGGGAAGACCTTTCGCTGGTAGCTACGGAATTTGAATCGCCGAAGGACTTGCTGGAGCTTACCGAAGAAG
>JACRQA010000130.1:18042-18752 GCA_016222915.1 Nitrospirota bacterium
GACCGAAGAAGCGCCTATCATCCGGTTGCTGAATGCCCTTTTAATGGAGGCTGCAAAGGAGAAGGCAAGTGATATTCACATCGAGCCATATGAAAAAGGCATCGATGTAAGGTTTAGAGTAGACGGGATATTAAAAAAAGTACTGGCCCCCCCGAAAATTATACATGACGCACTGATATCGAGGATTAAAATTATAGCGGGCCTCGACATCGCGGAAAAAAGATTACCCCAGGACGGCAGGATACAACTGCTCGTCGGCGGAAAGAGCATAGATATAAGAGTGTCCATAATACCTACCGCCCTTGGAGAAAGGGCGGTGCTGCGGCTTCTGGACAGGCACTCCGGCATTCTGAGTCTTGAAATGTTGGGCTTCGCGGATTCGATTCTGCTCTCACTGAAGAACGCACTTTCAAGGCACAATGGGATCATACTTGTCACCGGTCCCACAGGCTCCGGGAAAACCACGACATTGTACGCGTCGCTGATCAGGCTCAATACTGAAGACCGGAATATTATAACCGTCGAGGACCCGGTGGAATATCAATTGAACGGCATAGGGCAAATGCATGTAAACACTAAGATAGGGCTTACCTTTTCAGCCGGATTGAGGTCTATATTAAGACAGGACCCTGACATCATGATGGTTGGAGAGATAAGGGACCTTGAGACCGCGGAAATCGCCGTGCATGCCTCCCTCACAGGGCATCTGG
>JACRQA010000157.1 GCA_016222915.1 Nitrospirota bacterium
CGTGTCATTGTTTCTGATGTCGGTCGTAAAATCAATGTCCCAGGCAAAGATGTCCGAGAGCTCAAGCGCAAGGACCAGGTTCTCCCTGCCCTCGCCGAGCGAGGAGATGAGGTTGTCTTTGATTACGCTGCCGATATGCAGAATTTTTCTTTCATAGTTTACGAGGACCTTTTTGGCAGAGAATCCCGAGGCGGTCCGGGTAATATTCAGGATCGCGTCATCATTTATACGGTATTCCAGGGAATTTACCTTCTCATTGTCGTCTACCGTTATCGTATATTGCTGTCCCGGATGCAGGTCCTTAAGCCCGTGAACGTCCGCGGCCGCTTCCCTGATCATGAAAAGCTCGGTCAAATCGAGTCCGTATCTCTTGAAGATATTAAAGAACGTCTCGCCCTTCTTAATGCTTCCTTTTATCTCGCTGTAGATCGTTCTCTTTATGGTTTCGACGGCAGGCCTGGCAGCCCCGGCTTTTTCAGTCTTATAAGTGTCCGGCAATTGGCCGAAGATGAGGAACAACGCCAGGACCAGGACAACCCCGATCAATATTTTTTTCATCTATTCTCCTTCATTTTCCTAAGGTATGAAACAGATGTTTTTATGTCTTCTTTCATAATGGTCAGCCCTATAATAATGGCAAGCAGCTGCAAATGTAAATAATTAAAATCACATTATTAATAAAACATTTTCCGTCATATTGCCGGACGCCTGCCATTGCGGATTTTTATTTCAGTATGCATAATTGTTGAGATACTGAAAATGGGAATAATTTATCATTATGACTAAATTCATTCTGCTTGCAGCCGGCGGGGCCATCGGCACCATACTCCGTTATTCATTATCGGGACTTACGCACAGATTCTTGACCGGCATTTTCCCATGGGGGACTTTATTAGTCAACCTTACAGGCTCTTTTGCAATCGGACTCCTCTGGGGTCTTTTTGAAATTGAAAATATGACGTCGAATATGAGGACCTTTATATTTATCGGCCTCCTCGGGGGATTCACAACCTTCTCGTCTTTTACCCTGGAAAGTTTCAATCTCCTCCGGGACGGGGAAATCAGGCTCGCCGTATCAAACATGCTGGTAAGCAATATTATGGGGCTGGCACTGGTCTTCGCCGGTTTTTTTATTTCAAGGTATATTATTAATCTTGTGAAATAAAGCGACCCGTGTGTATCTCCCTTACGAATGGAAGTATAAAGGACAGGAGCATATCATGAAACTGCCGGAAGAAGGAAAGTTGTTAAGGATCTTCGTTGGAGAGACCGACGTGTACAAAGGGAAGGCGCTGTACGAGGCCATCGTCCTGAAGGCGAGGGAATTGAACCTCGCAGGGGCCACGGTCTTCAGGGGAATAATGGGCTATGGGGCCGCAAGCCGCATTCACTCCATTAAGCTGCTGAGGCTGTCGGAAGACCTTCCTGTCATGATTGAGATAGTCGATACAGAAGAGAATATCGACAAGATACTTCCTTTCCTCGATGAGACAGTGGAAGAAGGATTGATTACTATGGAAAGCGTCAAAGTTATCAAGTACAGGCATAGGAAAGCGACACAGTAAACGTATTATATAACCGTTAGACTTAGTCTTTGTAAGGACGTGGCGTCATCTCAAGCGCCCTTATGCTATCTGTCCCCCTCAACAGTCATCCGGTTCTGCACTTTCCTTACTCCGTGAATATCGCTCACGAGCTTGGTGACCAGGTCCTTTTCCGCCGGGTTTTTTGCCATCCCTTCCAGCTTGACGACCCCATTGTCCGTTTCGACTTTGGTTTTAAGGGCGCTGGTAGAGCGATGCAGCAGAAGAGCCATCTTGACCTGGACGGTGATTGACACGTCATCTATTTTCTCGCCGGGTGTTTCGCTTGATTTTTCCTGTGTCTCTGTTACCGTCATTTCATTTCTCACGTCTTTGACTCCTTCGACGTCCTTGACATATTCCGTTGTAAGTTCCTTTTGCGCCTCGCTGGAGGCCTCGCCCCTCAGGGTCACGATACCGTCTTTGATGCGGACCCCGGTCTTGACAGCGCTGACATTACGGTGGAACAACAGCACGGACTTCACTTTCGCCGTGAGCCATGCGTCCGAGTCCCTGGCAGGACGTTCACCTTTGACTTCCAGACGGTTGTCCACGCCCTTGACCCCCGGCAGGCCGGTAACTGTCTCCTCTGCAAGTGACCTGTGGGATTCTTCAGAGACACTTCCTTTCAATGTAACAACACCGTCACTGGACCGAACACTGATATCATCATCCTTCAGATAGACCTTGAACACGTATGATCCCCTGGCGGCTGATTCAATACGGTCATCCGTCTCTGATGCGAACAGGGACACAGCGGCAGTCAATAGAAAGACCGCAGCCGCCATTAAGGTTATGCGATATATTGCTTTTATATTCATTGTGCTTCCTCCTTGCTGATGCAATTCAAAATAACCCGTGGGGTTGTTACTCCTAAATCTATCACATAATTCCGTGATGTCAAGGCAGGCATAATGCAAGTCCGCATGAACGGAGAGATGCGACCCATGTTTTCAGTATATGGACGTAACGGTACAAGTGTGTCCTGGCTTGGATGAATCATCGGGTGGAAAGACAGAGGCGAGGGAGTTAGGACTTGGGCCGGCCCCGCTCATATTTTATACTTTGAACAATCCTATCTTGCTATGGAGTTCTACCGACAGTCTTTCAAGCTCGTCCGATGCCATTTTTATCTGTTTCGTCCCATCTGTGGACTGATGGGAAACTGTCAGGATGCTCTCCATATTATTTGTGACCCTCTCGGTGCTTACCGACTGCTCCTCGGCGGCCTTTGATATCATATGAACGTTGACGGCCGCCTTTTCAGACGCGCTTACGATCATGTCCAGTGCCCTTTTGGCCTCTTCCGCGAGTTTCACTCCGTTCTCAACTTCCTCTCTCCCCGTGCACATGGAATGAACGGATTTTTCGGCGTCCGCCTGGATCTTCTTTATCATGTCCGCTATCTCCTGGGTCGCTTTCCCGGTGCTGTCAGCGAGTTTCTTGACTTCGTCCGCCACCACTGCAAAACCCCTGCCGTGCTCGCCGGCGCGGGCCGCCTCAATCGCGGCGTTCAGCGCGAGCAGGTTGGTCTGTCCGGCAATATCATTGATGACATTAAGGATGCTGCCGATCTCATCCGAGCTTTTACCCAGTTTCTCGATGATCTCGGAAGTTTCCTTAACGGTAACGGCTATCTTCTCCATCCCTATCACAGTCCTCTCGACAACTTCCTTACCTTTGCCGGCGATGGCCGACGCCTCTCTTGAGGCCTCCGAGGTCTCATTCGCGTTATTAACAACGCCTGTTATGCTCTGTGACATCTCGGCCATAGCTGAAGCTACCTGTTCGGTCTGTGATCGCTGCTCGTTGGAGCCTACGCTCAAGGCCTCAGCGGTTGAGGAAAGCTCAGTGCTTGCCACGGAGACCCTTTCGGCGTTGACCTGTACAGTTGCGACTATTTCCCTCAGGTTGTCCATAAAGACATTGAACCATTTCCCCATCTCGCCCAGCTCATCGTCACTGTCTACATGGAGGCGCTTTGTAAGGTCACCGTCGCCCTGCGCTATTTCTTTGAACATCTCCACTGTGGCCTTGACCCGTTTGATGATCAAAGTGCGGACAAGCAGTGTGATGCCTGCTGTAAAAATCAGCAGCATCGTGACCATAGCGGCTGCAATGATGATGATGTTGTTGTTGATGTTTCTATTCAGTTGTTCTTTTTTATAACCTATCTTGACATGACCGAGGACGCTCCCGCTCTCGTCTATGATCTCGCGCTCATATACCATTAAAGAAGATGTGTCCTTCGGCAGCTTTTCGATATTGGTCAGCGGCTCCATTTTATTATTGTAAAAAACGGCAAACGCCACTTCGGGATCGCTTTGAAGCGCTTTTACGAACTTTTCGTAATCATTGAAGTCAAATATAGCGAAGTAGTCCGCAGACACATTGCCTACAAAACCGGCCACGGACCGGCCTTTCGATTCCATCATCGTCATTATCGCCGCCTTGTTCTTCATGACCATGAATATGCCGAGGGCGAAAAACAGGACCGCGGACATCGCCAATACCGGCAGGAGAAATTTTTTGCTTATCGAACTGTTCTTATTCATCAGGCACCTCTTAAATTGTAATTTTTATATGAAACGTTCATTATCTTGTACCATTGAGATAGTCATATGCGTCGCCCGACACGAGGGTCGCCTCAACTGATTTATCAAGCGCTCCGTTATCAAGGAAATCGATACTGTCATAAATGAGCTTCCTCGTATATTCCCGGTTATGGACATATGCCGCAGGAATATTCTTCAGCAGATTATAGTTGAACGCCGCACCCAGGGTGTCTTTATTCGGCCAGGCGGTGTAAAACGCTCCGCCGCAAGACGTCGCAGTTTTAAAATACGGATAGCTGACGCACCAATAAATCCCTTTGCCCTGAAGCTGTGTATCAAGTGCGCTGAGAGCAGCATTATACTGGGTATCTCTTGTATTCAGAGTTGATATAAGTGACGACTTGTTCCCATGGCATCCGGAGCATACATTTGTATATGCTTTTATGTCTGTCACTTCGCCCAGATCTCCCTCAACAACTTCAAACGAGTGGCTTTCATCGGTCTTCATATGGCAGCCTACGCATGGACCGTTATCACCATCACTGCCGCCATTTGTTCCAATCGTATCGTGTACAAAGCTGATATCATTACTGTAATCACGACCAGTAAATTCATAACCTATTGTCCTGTACATGATGGCCCCGGCAGCGAGATAATGAGAGTTGAAGCTCCCGAAATTCTTGCCGGTCAGAGTTACGGGGTAATTTTTGATAAACTCTCCGGACTGTCTTCCTGAATGACAGGACACGCATATTGTGGACCCTCCAGTCCCGGGATCGACTGAGCGGCCAGTCAGAACGATATATGGCGTAACATAATAATTGACACCGGCAGCGCTCGTTCCTGTATAGACTGCATTCAATGTGATCTGCGTTGTTGAAACTATCGCTTTTACGATATTGACGGCAGAATCACCGCTGACCTGGAACAGACTCCCTATTGGTGTGTTGGAAGTGCTCCACGTCGTTCCTGTCCCGGTCACAGTTGCAGACCCGTTTGTCACTGTTGCTGTTCCGGCGATATAACGCGGTGACACATACGATCCTGGGCTTCTAAGCTCCCCCTCATTATTTGAATGACAGCCCCAGCAATAAAGCATCTCTCTCCCGGTAGCAACAGCAAACACATTTCTTTCTTGATTATATGCTGCAGGACCGTCCGCATAATTTTTGAATCCCGTGGCCGTATGACACCTCTGACATGCCTGCCTGTCAGCGCCTTTCCAGTTATACTCCATCCATGGTTTTACCGCTACGCTCGCCCTTCCTGAAACTATGCTGTCAAGTATATCACCGCCGTGTCCGGACTGTGCCCATTCATCATTAATCCTATTGTCCGCATTATGCGGATTATGGCAGTCAGAGCAGGCCCTGTCGCTTGATTTGTCGATAATGTAGCCTTCAATATTATTTGTGGTATCAATGTCAAAGTGAGTGTCATAAATGGTCCTCGTTGTGTCTGAGGCATCATATCCCGGATTATTCACCCCGTGATAACTGTCATCTTCATTCTGATGGCAGGACGTGCATGTCTCGTATTCGGCGGAGACGCCTTCTCCGGCAGGTTTAAGAAGCCTGGTCGTGTCATGCGCGTCATGACATGTGCGGCACTGCACGGCACTGACATCCGCAACGGGGTCCGTACTGTAGGCTGCCGCTTCAAGGGTATCGTAGCCTCCGGAAATATCTTTATAGAGCCTTGCGCCTTCGTCCGTATGGCACTTTGAGCATTTTGCTTTGGCGTCCGTAGCGCTTCCGTCAGCGTACACATCCGCACTTACAGGCTCCGCATGAGGCGATGACCGGTAAGCTTCATATATGCCATTGCCTTCCGGATTTTCTTCTGCATGATAGCTGTCCTCTTTGTGGCAATTCCCGCATATGCTTGCATCGGGATCAGGATACTGCATTTGTCCCACTCCATAGTGCGTGTCTCCGGAGCCATGACAGCTCTCACATCCCACAAGGGGCCTGTTCACCGTACCCAAAAAGCTTATGCCCGTAGTGCTGTAATAATCTTTAAGAAGCTCTCCGTCTCCCCTGTCGTCATGGCATGCATTGCAGGTGGAGGCCGTTAAATCATCATAAGCCGGGGCACCGGAATAATCAGCTCCTGCGTAATTACCATGCGCGCTGTCACGCCACTCTGTAAAAATATTCTCACCAGAATATTTTGCTATTAAGCCATCAGCATGACAACCATAGCATTCTGTTATGCTTCTGTGCGCAGTGCTGCCTGATGCGTCTCCATTGTTTCCTCCGCCGCCGGCCCCGCAGCCAAGGAATACCGACGTGGCGATAATAAATATAATTGGTCCTGAAAGTCCGGACATTTTCATAATCTTGTCTCCCTTAAGTCTGTAATGAGGAGGCTATTATTAATGCGCCTTTTCATCTATTGTATTACCTTGTCTGCCACGCCTGATACCGCTGCCGGGACATTAAGACCCAGAGCTTTTGCCTCTTTCAGATTGACAATTGTCTTTATGCTGTTAGGCTGTTTGACCTTCAGCTCCCCGGGCTTGGCCCCTGCAAGCACTTTCTTTACCATTTCAGCCGCTGCCAGACCCTGCTCTTTCGGGTCTGCCGAAAGTGTCAGGGTAATGCCTTCGTCCTCTCCGCCTCCCATCATTGCGGCAGTCGGGATTTTGTCCCTGCGGGCAGCTTCAACGATGACCTTGATGCCTGACATACACACCCCGCAGGTTGTCACAAAAAGCGCGTCTACGCCTTTTATCTCATCCTTATTTACCTGTTCCGAGACGCTTATCAAAACAGACTGGAAGCCCATAGCGCCCTCGCTTTTTTTAATGTCCCTTACCTGGATGATGGTGTCCTTCTCGGACTTGCTGAAAATAACGCCGAGTTTCGATATCTTCTTTATATCGTTCAGCGCTTTTATGATGCTATCTACCGGGACGGTCGAAGCGACTCCCGTGGCGTTTTTCCCTAAAATATTCATTGAGGCGGGATCATAGACACCGGCAAAAATAATAGGGATGTCGGACGTCTCCTTCATCGCGGTCAGTGTCGCGGGGGCCCCGTAACATACGATAACGCTCGCGCCAATGCCGGTAAGTTTACGCACGGCATTGGTCCACGATATAGGGTCGGCGGTAGGCTTCTGCAGCACTATTTCGACATCTTTCCCCACTTCATCAGTGAAGGCTTTATGTATGTTCCTGTAATACTCTATGTCCGCCGTCATGATCACACCCACGGTTTTTGCGCACGCGCTTTGAGTAACAAACACCAGGACCAGGGCAACTGCTATGAATAAAATATTTCTTATCAATCTAATCTCACTCCAGCATCTTTTTGAATTTAAGCATAACTATGTATGCGTGCCCGTCAGGGTTACTGTCATTATCATTATCAATCAGGTCGTTTGTTTCACCGTAAGTGAATTCCAGGCCGCAGGAAAGACTGTTGAAGCACTCGGAATCTCCGGACAGGCTGTAAACGGTCTCCCTGATTTTCTGTCTGCTGAATGATGATATCGAAACAGGATCCAACAGGTCCCCGCTTCCAGGATAGAAACCGCCGTCGCTTCTCACATGTGTGACCATCGCGAGAATGTTTATTTTTTCAACCGGCATGTAATCAAGTGAAGCCGAATATACATGGGCCATGTCTTCATACCGAACGTCCCTGTCGATTACCGGGACATCACCGTACACAATGTCCTGTTTTACCCTGTAATTCATATAAGCATAACTCGCTGTCATTGAAAGGTTGTCCATCAACCTGAACACGCCGCTTCCCATCAGGTTGTCCGTCCATGTGTTCCTGTCCCTTGCATCCGCTGTCGTTGAAAAATCCAGGTCCTCCCGTTGCTCCCGGGTGATGATGTAATTCACAAACAGGCTTACCCCTCGGGCCGGCGTCAGGGAAACCGACGCCATGCCTTTGTCCAGTGAGTCCGGCTCTGTGCTGTATGACGGTTTGACTGTCGATTTGTGAATGTATTCCGTTCTCAGGTCCAATCCCTTGATAACCCGCAGGGACGCAGATAATGCCAGCGTGTTCTTCCTGGTCGTTTCCTCGAGATTCCAATCAGCTGCATTGTCCCTGTCCGCGCTCTCGAATAAATATTTGACCCTCAGCGTAACGCCCGGCTCAGGCCTGTATCTTCCGATAATAGATATGGCATCAGTCGTCTTTGATATGGAAGGCTTGACTGTTCCGGGATAGGTAGTCACAATGCCGTTTATATCGGTTATCGATGCCGTCCCGGCGTTGTCCGCTTCAGTATCGGTATGGAAGTACCTCACGAAGAAAGAGAGCCTGGTCAGGGGCGTCCATTTAACGAACCCACTCGCATGGAATATGTCGGCCTTTGCGCCGCTCGTCGTGTTCTCTTTTTCTTTCAGGGAGAAGGTTGCCGACGCAACGACCCTTTGATTGTAATTTGAATGTATCTTTATTGCGTTTGCAGAGCCCCTGAGTTCAGGGACCTGGTTATGCGGGAATACGCCTCCCGACATATGGTACAGGCTCGGTCCGTACGAGTCAAATATAACGTCGTCACCCTTTGCATCAAACCTTTTTTCTTTATGTGAGACCTCGACCTCGGCATATCCGAGATGGCTGTTCGCGCCCACCTCATAAGTCGCTGTCGTCCATTTGATTTTTCGCTCCTGCGTTACGCGTTCGATATCATTGTAATATCCCGAACCCAAAAGGCTTCTCTGCTGGGATTCTCCGGATTTGTCCACATGAAACGCCCTGAAATATGCGTGGGCAGGGAAATCAGGTGTTTTCAGTCTAAGCATTAAATTGTTCATTCCTGTCCTCACACCGTAATTCTTGTCCTCGTCCCTACGGTCGGTCCTGTAAGTTGCTGAGGATGGGTCCAGGTTGACAAGTTCGATATTATCCAGATTATGAAAGACCGTATTGTCGACCCATCTTGAAAGAAAAAGGTCGCCATATGCATAGGAAAGGTCCGCATGGTAATCCTTATGGCTGTTAAGGTCAAGATCGGCATGCAGTCTGTGCGGATACTTAAACATGCGGTATTCTCCTCCGAGCACGGGGAAATCTTTGAGATATTCATATTCGAAGGCCTGTTCCGGACCGTTTACATCAATGGACCTATAGCCGAGAGAGAGACGCGCCTCAGGTTTTATATCAGGATATTTATACTCGACCTGTTCTTCCGCTGCGATGCCCAATTCCTCGAGGAGTTTCAGATCATCTTCCTCCTGGGTGGCGTACCCTTTATTTATGATGAACAATGATAAGATCATTAAGTAAATTATCTTCTTCATAAATGCCCTCATGTTTAATTGATGAACCTTCCCTTCCCGCTTGCTGACGGAAGGTCAGAGCCGTGTATCTGGGAATGGCAATCGGTACAGCGTGTGTAATATGCGCCTTTCGACACCCTGGTCGATGCATCGTCTGAAGTAGTATGGCCCTGATGACACTGAAGACAGAGGAAAGGCTCTCTGACTGTGAGAAGGTTGTTGTTGACCGAACCGTGAGAGGCGTGGCATGCCGCGCAGTCATCATTTATATCAGCATGCTCAAAAGCGAATGGGCCTTCTTTTTCCCCGTGACAGCGGGTACACGTTTCCTTCAGGGTATCTTCTCTTAATAAACCTTCACCTGCCGTGCCATGCGGATCATGACAGTCCGTACAGAAGATCTTTTTCTCCATGACCGGATGGCGGCTCGGCAGCGAAAATTCCGCGGCCTGCCTCTGATGACATTTCAGACACATGTCTCTCGTGTCTTTCGGCTGTGTTATCAGACTGGGACCCGCGTGCACGTTGTGACAGTCAAAACATGATACATCGCTCACCGCATGGGCCCCGGCATTCCAATTGTGAAGATTGAAAGACGCGTTCCCGGAGTGGCACTTGAGGCACATCAGTGATTGCACCTGTGACGGCAGGTTTCTCAGGTCAATAAAGGTATCATATTTACATGCCGTTTCCTTTGCCTCTGCAGCGTCTTTTGCCACCCGCTCCGGAGTAATGTCCTCCACGGCAAGACTACCGGGACCATGGCATGATTCACAGTTGACAAGCGGCATATGTGACTGGCCTGACATTTGCGCACCCATCGTACTCGCCTCAAAATCACGTCTTATCTTGTCGTGGGAATGGCATGCTGAAAGGCAGCGGTTCGTCCCGATATAATTGGCATCGAGCCGGCCAAGCAGCATTTTCTCACACTCTTCAATGGGCATTAACGGCTTTGCTGACTTGAGTGTTTCACAACCGTATAATGCTGCTAGTAAACAGATGAATATAAAGAATATGCTTTTCCAGGATATATTTTTACCATCCATATTTCGTTGCATCCTCCAACATTCATTAGGCCTTTGCCCCTATTCGGTACTATCCATTAGGGCTTTTCATTACTTTTCTTTAACTTCTGATTTTCTTTAATCTTCCTATCCCCTAAGCTGATAGAGAATCAATAGATAATACTCCGGCAATAATGAGTGGATAAGAAGCAGATATTATTTGATGATTACGGACCTGAATGCCGGAGGTTATGAATTTAATGAAGAGGCCGGGGACAGATCCCGGCCCTGAATATTTCCCGGTTTGATAAGGCGCTTACTCGAAGACGGATTTCTCGGAGTTATATGTTTCACTGATTTCATTAACGAGTTTATCTAATTTGTCTTTTCCCAAATTAAGATAAACAGCAGACGGCAGTTCGTGCAAAATGATGGACTCTTCTGCTTCCCTGTATCCTATACCCAGCACTTTACAAATGTGATCAGCCAGGTGAACGCAGGCGATACCTTTGGCAGTAACCGGGTCCTTTATGTCCTCAAGCCTGCAATTATTCAAATGATGTTCCTTCAGCACCGTCACAAGAGAGGAAGCAAATTTCCACTTCCCTGTCACCCCGGCGCCGACTTCACTATGATCATATCCGTAAATGTCCCTCTCGGCAATTATTGAATCGACCCCTTCATTGTACATTTTCATCATTACTTCGGAATAAATTTCAGGGGTCTCGTTATTCATGATGACCTTTCCAAGATCGTGCATAAGCCCGCCGACAAAGGCAATGTCCGTCACTTCGTTCCCAAGCCCTCTTGATATGAGCTTGGCCGCAACAGCCGCGCCGACCGAATGGTCCCATATTATTTTTTCCGTCATGCCGAATTTCTTATACAGTGCCCTTGTAGTTGCAGTCAGCACAATACTTCTCAATGTCTTGAACCCGAGTATCAATAAGGCGTGCTGAAGGCTCGTTACTTCCATTCTCAGCCCGTACAGCGCGCTGTTGGATATTTTCAGGATCCTCGCCGCAATGGTCTGGTCTTTTTCGATCACAGCGCTCAAATCTTCTATGGAACAGTTCTCATCGTTTAATATTTCAAGCGCCTTCCTGGCGACAAAAGGAAGGACCTTAAGGTCCCCCGCCTTATTAATCAACTCATCTTTAGAAAGAATCTTCAATTGCAGTCCTCCATTTTTTTATGCCGTTGTTATTTATCGGATCGGAGCGTCTATCAATAAAGTTAACCTCTCCGCGTCTAAAAATCAACTTTTTTTACTGATATTTTTTTTATTCCATCATATGTCTTTCATCATATTGACAATACCGTTTTCATTATATTAATATTTCTACCAGCATTAACCTTTAAACTGGTCCGGAGAGGCTGGAAAGGAAAAATAATTGTACCTCTCATCCTTAATAAATCTTCAGTTCCGTGACCGATTGCTTTTCCTATCCCGTTCAATAGAAATATTCAGAGAAAGGCTTTTTTATGTCTAAAGAGATACTGGACAGCGACGATATCAACAGGGCAATAAGAAGAATGGCCCACGAAATCATTGAAAAAAACAAGGGGGTGTCAAACCTCTGCCTAGTCGGTATACAAAAAGGCGGCGTTACTCTCGCGGAGAGACTCGCTTCTCAGATTGAAGCTATCGAGGGGGGGAAAATCAGGGTCGGAAAACTCGATATCACTCTATATAGAGATGACCTTAATACAAAAGTTGAGCAACCGGTGGTAAAGCGCACGGAAATCCCATGCACCATCGATGATAAAACCGTTATTCTCGTAGACGATGTGCTCTTTACGGGGAGGAGCATAAGGGCTGCCATGGACGCCCTCATAGATTTCGGACGGCCCGCCTATATACAGCTTGCCGTGCTGATAGACAGGGGCCACAGAGAGCTCCCGATAAGGGCCGATTACGCGGGGAAAAATATACCTACTTCATTCAAGGACCGTGTTGAAGTGACACTTAAGGAAGATACCGATAAGGACAAGGTGGTTTTAATAAGTGATAAATAGACTATTCATTCAGGCTGCGGGGGAACAGCAGGCATGATCAAATCAAAACACCTTCTGGGAATAAAAGACCTGACGTCTGAAGAAATTTATCATATCCTTGATACCGCCGCCGGTTTCAGGGACGTCCTTCACAGGGACATAAAAAAGGTCCCTCCGCTGAGGGGCAAGACCGTCGTGAGTCTCTTCTTCGAGCCGTCGACCAGGACCAAGACGTCCTTTGCGCTTGCGGCGAAGAGGCTGAGCGCCGACTTCGTGAATTTCTCAGTATCAACCAGCAGCGTGTTAAAAGGCGAAACCATAAAGGACACCGCCCTGACGATCCAGTCACTTGGGGCCGACTTTGTCGTGATAAGACACTCTGCAGCGGGTGTTCCTCATTTCCTAAGCAATATACTGGAGATGTCTGTCATCAATGCCGGTGACGGCGCCAACGAGCATCCGACCCAGGCACTTCTCGATCTGTTTACAATCAAGACCCACAAAAAGAACATTAAGGACCTGACGGTAGCGATAATCGGAGATATCGCCCACAGCAGAGTTGCTAAATCAAATATCTACGCTCTTACAAAGCTCGGAGCAAATGTGAGATTGATCTGTCCCCCCACGCTCATGCCTGCTGAAGTCGGGAAGCTTGGGGTGGAGGTCTTTCATTCCATCGATGCCGGGATAAAGAAAGCCGACGTTATCATGACCCTCAGGCTGCAGCTCGAGCGTCAGAGCAAGGGCTTCCTTCCGTCTCTTGAGGAATATTTCAAGCTTTATGGTCTTACATCTGAAAGGCTCAAACTGGCAAAGAGCAACGCCATTGTCATGCATCCAGGCCCGATGAACAGAGGGGTCGAAATCGAATCCGCCGTCGCTGATGGACCCCAGTCTGTAATTCTTGAACAGGTGACCAACGGCCTTGCGGTCAGAATGGCGGTTTTATATCTTCTTGCAGGAGTAAGAAAATGAACATACTGATTAAAAACGGCCGAGTGATTGACCCTTCGCAAAATATTGACGGCCTTAGCGACATCCTCATTAAAGGGCGCAAAATACAAGGGCTGTATCCTCAAGGCAAAGGCCCGGCCGCAGATAAAATCATTGATGCCTCCGGATGCATCGTCATCCCAGGTCTCGTTGACATGCATACA
>JACRQA010000158.1 GCA_016222915.1 Nitrospirota bacterium
AAATTTAAGCCTTTAACTTTATTGAAATACATGGCCTCTGTCATTCTCAAAGCTCAACGCGAAAAATCATTGCTCCGCCGACATCCGTGGATATTTTCAGGCGCCATTGCAAAGATTCATGGGTCGCCTCGCCCCGGGGAAACTGTCGACATCCTTGCAGCAAACGGAAAATGGCACGGAAGAGGCGCTTTTTCTCCCAATTCACAAATTACAGTCCGGGTCTGGACTTTTAGCAGGGAAGAAGAAGTCACACCTGCCCTGTTCCACTCGCGTCTGAAGCGAGCAGTGAGATCAAGACTTCCTCTTCTGGAAAAGAATGGCACTGATGCATGCCGCCTGGTCAACAGCGAATCGGACGGTATCCCAGGTCTCATCGTAGACCGATATGGAGACTTTCTCGTCTGCCAGTTCCTTGCAGCGGGGACTGAATTCTGGAAACAGACCATCGTGGACCAATTATCAGAACTGGTACCTGGTACGGGGATCTATGAGCGGTCTGATGTCTCTGTCCGCGAGAAAGAAGGTATGCCGGAGCACACAGGGGTGCTCTGCGGTCAGGAGCCTCCCGATCTTGTCGAAATCAGGGAAGGACCATATCGTTTTCTCGTCGACATCAGGCGCGGACACAAAACAGGCTTTTATCTGGACCAGAGGGACAACCGTTTCTTCGTAGCTGAATATGCCGGTAACTTTGAGGTGTTGAACTGCTTCTCATATACCGGCGGATTTACAGTGGCGGCCTTAAAGGGAGGCGCAGCCGGAGTAATAAGTATCGACTCATCTGCTGATGCGCTTGAGCTGGGCCTTCGCAACGTCAGACTAAACGGACTGGATGATGCAAACGTAGAACACAGGGAAGGGGATGTATTTACTATCATGCGCCAGTACCGGGACTCTGGCCGACAGTTTGACGTCATCATCCTGGACCCGCCGAAATTTGCAGGCTCCCGGGGCCAGTTGATGCGCGCCTGCCGTGGATATAAGGACATCAACCTGCTTGCAATTAAACTGCTCAGGCCGGGCGGGTTTCTATTTACATTTTCATGTTCCGGACTTCTGGATAAAGACCTGTTTCAAAAAATCGTCGCTGACGCCACACTGGACGCAGGCCGTGAAGCGCAGATCATCCGCTGGCTTTCACAGGCGACTGATCACCCGACTTCGCTGAACTTTCCCGAAGGGAGTTACTTAAAGGGGCTTATTTGCAGGGTGTGGTAACAAATCATTTTTAGGTGGGGGGGCGCAACCGGCTCATGGATGTTCAGTTTACAAGTGATCCAAGCTATTCACCTTTAGAAATTAAAAAAATCAATTGCAACCGGATTTTCAATCATGTATCATATTGTTTGTTTGCAAGGGGCCTTTTTTCATGATATATATTTAATTAAAGGGAGTGATTATGGATACACAGTTTTTCTGGGGAATCATCGCAGGCGCATTGATTGTATTTGCTGTAGTATTGATTCCCACCATTTTGCAGATAAAGAGGACTGCAAAGGCGGCAGAGGATTTCCTGCGGACAACAGAGGACTCATTGAATCCTCTGTTGAGAAGGCTTCAGGAGACCGTTGAGAAGACAAACCAGGTTGTCGGAAAGGTCGATGAAGCAGTCAGCGACGTCAGGCATCTGACAAAGGCCGTGGGAGAGACAGGCGCGGCCATCGATGAGATAAACCAGTTGATCAAGCAGGTTGAATCGTTTATATCAGCCACGATATCGGGTTTCGGAGCTGGAATAAAAACCGCCCTGAGCGTATTGACTCAAGGGCTTTTTAAAAAGGAGGTCGAGAAATGAGTGACGAAAGAAGTTGTTCAACTGCGGGACATGTTGTTTTTGCTTTTGTGTTAGGAGGTCTTGTAGGCGCCGGCATTGCGCTGCTTACCGCTCCCCGGTCCGGGAGGGAGACCAGGGAAAAGATAAGGGAATTTACCGACGACACGAGAAGGAAGGCCACGGAATACTGTGAGGATGTAAAAGAAAAAGTCTCCTCCGCCGTAGAGCATGGCAAAGAATATGTAACGGAAAAAAAGTCCCTGATCTCTTCTGCCATTGAGGCCGGAAAAGAGGCATACGGCAAGGAAAAGGAAAAGCATTCTAAGCCTTCTTAGAATGCGCCTGATATCGTGCTGACATTCAAAAGTCATCCCAGTCAGGGCAAGCGCTGATGAGCGGGCGCAAGTCGTATAAGTATATAAATGACTTTTTATTTTTTGTATTGATACCTGATGAGAGCATGGGCAAGGATGCTTATCTATATTGCTCGGGAATTAATATAGACCGTTTTCTCCCCATCACAAGGGGAAGGCATCGCCCCATGTCCAATCCAGCAATCAGGGGGCTTCAGCTCGTTAACGTCGGGGTCAGGGCACTGGCGCTTGCTAATGGAGCGACCCCAATGACGCTTCAGGGCAGTGAATGTCCGGGCGTAGATATCTCAAGGGACAGTTGGTCCGTAGAGCGTCTGCTTATTAAGAACGCGCCCGGTTCCTTGCCTGACGAGATCATCAGATACTGCGCATTAGAGCTTCTGAAGAAAATCGATAAGGCCATTATGCTCGGGGCCATTCTCCCTGATAAATTTCTTGAGGCGGACGGGCTTCAATTGTTTATCGAAGCCATGTGCGCTAAATACGGCAGTTAAGCCCCTCACTAAAGTCTCCCACGCTGGCCCTGACTATTAGGTATCTGTCAACCTGCAAGTTAACTGCTTTTGTTGAACGCGTGGAGATAGTCTATCTCTTCAGCGCAGGAGCCGACCCCGTATTCAGAAGGGCCGTATAGTATTTTCGTGATATGCAGTTGTGTGGATTTGTCGAGTTTGCGGATGGTCCTGAAAGAATAAATTACTGCCGATATTAATCCCGCCAGCCCGGCTGACACATCCAGATAAAGTACACCTGTAAGTTGAGAAAGGGCATGTCCTGCATAGGCAGCAATAAACAGCGCAATTACCGGTAGGATGAAAATAAGTAAATATCCCTTCACATGCACTGTCGCTTCAAGCCCCAGCTCGACTGTATCGCCCCTTTCAGCGCCGAGCTGGTTATCCACCTTAAGTACCATCCCCGAACCGCTCTTCCCGCATATCCCGGCCTGGGCCTTTCCGCATTCCTTGCAGGACTTGCTTTTATTGGTTATGACAAGGGCCTGAGTTCCCTCTGTCTTAAGTACAGTCCCAGTCTCAATTTCTGAACTTTGCATGGTTTTATTTTATTGAAAGGGGACTCTCTTTGCTATGATGTATATCATGATAGTGAAAGCTAGATTGCCGGAGTACTGCGGCTCATCAACTTGCAAGTTGAAAATTTCCATTAGCCTCTTGACAATAATAATTATCAACTGATAATATGTCTTGTATGAAAACAAATATCGCTACAAAAATAAAAGAGTACAAAGCGAGAGGCATTAAGCTGACGCATCAAAGACTGGCCATTCTTGAATATCTGGACGGCAATACCAGCCATCCCTCGGCAGAGAATATTTATAAGGCTGTCAAGAGAAAGTTCCCTATGATGTCTTTTGCGACAGTATATAAAACGCTGGAAACCCTCAGGCAAAAAGGTGATATAATTGAACTGACCATTGATCCGTTAAGACGCAGATATGATCCTGATATTAAGCCTCATCATCACCTTATCTGCATCAAGTGCAAAAAGATCGCTGACATAGAGGCAGATTTACCTATCGTCATACCTGATGAAGCAAAAAAAGAGGGCTTTGAAGTAACCGGGAACCAGGTGGAGTTCTATGGTATATGCAGCAATTGTAAATCAAAAGAGAATCATAATCATTAGGAGGTAGCAAAGTATGTGTATGGACCATTCAGTAGTTTGCAAATGCGGGAAGAACGATGCGAGCTTCAATTTTAAAAATGAAGTCATGCCGCCGGAAGCCATTGAGGCCCTTTACTGTCCCGAATGTTCTCATGGAGTTTCTGTCAATCCTGAAACCATGATCAAAGACAACGGTTGGGTCATCCATTATGATATGGATGTGGCCGGGCTCTACAGCAGCAGACTTCCTTCCAGTGAAAAAGAAAACCTTTCTCCCTCGCTGCTGTTTGATGAAGGCTATATTACGTGGAGAGGCGTTTATCCCGGAGACCATATTGACAGCGCCCGGGAGCGGGAAGAGCTGGCAAAGCTCGCAAAGGTAAATCCTAAAAAGTATTTCGAACAAATGAAGAGCTGGGCGATAAATAGGATGGCCCGTTTAAAAGATGAAGGATGGAGAAAGGCATATGAAGGATAGACACCTGGAGGAAAAACCTGCATGCTCCGTCAAATCGGCGCCCGTTCCGGCAGAAGTCGGATGTCCCGGCTGCGGAACGGCACTGGAGATGTGGAGCGATGAAACTGATATTATCTGCACATCATGTGGTTGTATTGTCCAGAATGAGAGAAGGTCTGCAAATTGATTGAAGATAATCAACCATCGGACAAAATACACAAACTGGTTACGGGAGCGTTGAATTCCATGAGTTGCCTGATAGAAGCCCATAAAGGTTTTGCTGAGCTGGGAGAAGTAGAAGGCAATAGGGTGACTATTTATTGCGGAGGGCAGTGCGTTGATTGCGATAATAAATGTATTGAGGATGCCGTCAAAGAAGTTGCGCCGGGAATTGAAATCGTTTTCAGATAACACATTTTAAGAACAGGAGGAATAATTCATGTCAAAATCGGAAAAGAACCTGCAGGACGCATTCGCCGGTGAATCACAGGCAAACAGGAAGTACCTCGCCTTTGCAAAGCAGGCAGAGAAGGATGGGTATACCCAGGTCGCTAAACTTTTCAGGGCCGCTGCAGAGGCTGAGACAGTCCATGCGCACAGTCATCTTAAACAACTGGGTGGAATAAAGAGCACAAAGGAAAACCTTGAAGCGGCGATTGGCGGAGAGGCCTTTGAGTTCAAGGAGATGTACCCCAGGATGATCAGGGAAGCTGAAGAAGAAGGCAACAAGGGCGCACTGCGCAGTTTTAATTTCGCCAACGATGTTGAGAAGGTCCATCATGACCTTTACAAGAAGGCGTTGGACAACCTCGGCAATAATGAAGAAACCGATTATTACGTCTGCGATATTTGCGGTTATACAGCAGAAGGGGAAGCCCCGGATAATTGCCCTGTCTGCAAGGCCAAGAAAAACATGTTTAAGAAAGTTGACTGACCCTGTCCCGGCATTCAGTTTAGTGATGTGGCATAAAGGGAGGCGGCCGCTTCCCTTTACGTGTTCTTATCAGATTCCCCTGCCGACCCTTCAATGTCCAATATCCTCAATTTTTGTATATAATGTTTCGTCTTATATCTTGTTAAATGATTGATTTTTTCAATTATGCCGTTCATCCTCATGCAACTGTCTTTCATGGTAACATAATCCTCTTTTACTTCGGCGTCGTCAGGGTTTTTATCACTTACAAGCGTGAGGCAGGATGTTATTACCTGAAGGGGCCGTCTTAGCTCATGCGCCAGGGCCCCGGCGAGTTTACACACTGCGTCAATTCTTTCTGATGTAACGTCCTTAAAAACAATGACCTCCCATATCTCATCCTTGTCGCTATACTCGATAAAGGAAGAAAGCACGGAAATAGACTTATCATTCATTTCCAGTTCTTTCGGTTTCTCAAGAAACTGTCTGACGGTTTTGTACTGGGGACATTCTATGCATGATTTGTCTTTATTTGACGATAATGATTTACAGGCGGAAAATATCCAGCATCTGCAGCATCGAGTGTTTTTCCCCGGACACTCAGTGTCTCCGGGGCACTTGTTTCTTTCCCAGCAGTATGGACCCGGGAACCCTTCGTCTACCCGGAAAATTCCCTGACGGACAGGATTGTCGGCAGGAAGTGAAAATATCTGTGTCCCGGTCAGCTCTTCATTAGCAGACAACATGTTTGACAGCGCCCGGTTGTAAATCCTGATAGTCCCTTTGCTGTCTATAAAAAGGACGCCGTCGCTGATATTTTCAAGCACGGCCTCCAGTTCTTTCTTCTTTCTTGCTAACGGCATATTCACCTATTCAGCATCTCGTAATATTATTTATTGCATACTCCTTTTATATACATTATATCGTGAATTACGTCTTATGGTTGTGTTGATCGTCCTTTTTTTCTTCGTCATCAAGCATCCTGTATTTCGGCCCTTCCACATCGTCATACTGGCCGCTCTTGACCGCCCACAGGAAAATAAGCCAGCCGGCAAGACCTATGCATAGCGTCAGAAAGATCAATAAGAAAACACTCCACATTCTATCCTCTTTTCAATCTCACGGAGTTCCCTACCACGCTTAATGAGCTAAGGGTCATTGATATGGCAGCGACAATGGGGTGAAGCAGTCCCATTACAGCCAGCGGTAGGGCAACCAGGTTATATATAAAGGCCCAGAAAAGGTTCTGCCTGATGACCCGGTAAGTTCTTCTTGATAATCCGACAGCCCCGGCTACAAGGTTGAGATTGCTCCTCATCAGCACCATATCAGCGCTCTCAAGAGCAATATCAGTGGCCCTTCCCATTGCCATTCCGACGTCTGCCTGCACCAGGGCAGGGGCGTCATTGATCCCGTCGCCGACCATCATCACCGCCTTTCCCTCGTCCTGCATTGCCCTTATTGCGTCGGCCTTCTCAATCGGCGATTTACGAGCCATGACCTTATCACTGCGTAAACCGATTGCCTCGGCAACTGCAAGGGCCGTGTCCTTCCCGTCGCCTGTTATCATAATAACATCATATCCTGCCTTGATCATGGCTTCAACCGCTTCTTTTGCCTCAGCGCGCACCTCATCCGATATGACAAAAACGCCGGAAGGCCGTCCGTCATGTGCCAGATAGACCACTGTCGATCCTGCTGATTCCCATTTGCTTATCTGAGACATCAATTCGCTGCCGATTCTACTTTCAAAATTATCTATGGAGAGTCTCGATTCAATAAATGATCTGCTTCCGATCAGCGCAGGTTTACCTTTTATCATGCCGCTGGTCCCTTGCCCAGGCCAGGCGGCAAAGTCCGTTACATTATAGGATGTAATTGATCCACCGGCATTTATGATTGCCTTTGCGATGGAGTGCTCTGAGAGCTGTTCGAGGGAATGGGAAAGACAGAGGGCCTCGTCATCCGTGACCCCAATCCCCTTATATAAAGCGAGATGAGGCTTGCCCTCTGTTATAGTCCCTGTTTTATCAAGAACAACGGTATCTATATTTTTTGCCTTCTCAATTATATCGCCTCCCTTTATCAATATCCCCTTTGACGCACCCTTTGTCGTACCGATCAGCACCGCAAGCGGTGTGGCGAGACCGAGGGCGCATGGGCAGGCTATGACAATCACAGATACGGCATTCATCATGGCCTGGGTGAGCAGGCCTCCGTGATACAGCCAGAATATGCATGTCGCAAGACTCAGCAGGATGATTGCCGGGACAAAATACCCCACGACCCGGTCGGCCAGGGCCTGTACAGGGGCCGACCGCGCCTGGGCGTTTTCAACAGTCATGATAAGTTGAGAAAGCACAGTATCTTTTCCGGTGCGCTCAACTTTGAAAATTAAACTGCCGTATAGGTTTTGCGTCCCGCAGAATAGCTCACTCCCCGGACTTTTGGCCACGGGTCTTGACTCTCCCGTCAGCATGGACTCATCGACCTCAGACGTCCCTTCCGTCACGGACCCGTCAAGAGGGATGCGCTCGCCTGGCTTGATCTGAACAAGATCGCCTGACTGAATGGACGCAACAGAAACAGGTTCATAGCTCCTGACTCCTGACTTCTGACTCCTGACCACTATTGCTTTTTTAGGGTTGAGCGACAGGAGCCTTGTAATGACTTCGGACGACCTGCCTTTGGCCCCTGTCTCTATATATCTGCCGAGAAGGATCAGTGTGATGATCATCGCCGATGTATCGAAATATACTTCCCCTCCGGCAAATATCTGGTATATGCTGTAGAAATATGCCGCACCCGCGCCAATGACAATCAGCGTGTCCATGTTAAATGACAGGTTTCTTATCCCCCTGATAGATCCCCTGATAAAAGGGACCCCTGAATAAAACACTATAGGCGTTGCAAGTGCAAGTGATATGAACTGGAATATCAACCTTGTGTCAGCTACTATCCCCTGGAAGTAACCGGCATACAGCGCGACCGAATATAACATGAGCTGCATGGAAAAAAATGCCGCAGTCCCGAACCGGATCAGAAGGTCTCTTTGTTGCACCTTGATCTCTTCTTCATGCGCGCCGGGGACTGAAGGCTTGGGAGAATAACCTATAGATTTTATCCTCGTGAGCACATTGATGACGTCCGTTGTTTTGGGGTCCCATCTTATCTTCGCCTTATGGGTAGCGTAATTGACCCTGGCATAATTCACGCCGTGTGTTCTGAGCATTAATTTTTCTATAAGCCAGATACAGGAAGCGCACCTTATACCGTCGATAACGACGTCAATCTCCATCAAATCGCCCGCCGGTCTTATGCTGTCGGAGAAGGCTGAAAATTCAATCGGCCTTTCATCAGGGGGACCGGCAGTCCACGTTGATTCCCTCCTGTCATAGAAATCAGAGAGCCCTTCATTGTTGATGAACCTAAAGACCCCCCGGCATCCATTGCAGCAAAAGACCTTTCTCTGCCCGCCTATCTCGTCAAAGACGGCCTTTGCCTCTGCCACCTCAAGAGAACAATGATCACATTCCGGCATAAAGCTTTATCCCTCTTATGATAAAAAATATTCCCGTGACAACAACAACTACACCCGCCGCCTTATATAATAAGCCCCTCAGCTTAACCCCCATATATGACGCAACGACTCCGACCAACAGCAGAGCAGGTAGGGTGCCCAGGCCGAACAGCAGTGATACCAGCATTCCGGAAAGCAGGCTTCCTGTCCCAGCAGCGGTAATAAATATCGAGTATGACAGCCCGCAGGGGATAAATCCGAAAAGTGCGCCAAGCGGATAATATCTCCATAGAGATTTCTCCATCAATATGTAAGCCCCTGCGTTAAAGATCACGCCGGAGCGCGACTCTAGCCACGCCGCCTTTCCTATAAGCCCTGAGATGTGCAGCCCCATCAGTACCATAAACAGACCGGCCGCGATTGCCGCTATCTCCTGGACCCCTGCAAGCCTTCCCGCCGTGTTCACAAAGGAGCCTGTCAGGCCCATCAGGGCGCCGATAAACATGTAAGTGGTGATACGGCCGATGTTATAGAAGAGATTGGGAAGCACCCCCCTTAAGTCCCCCCTTGCTAAGGGGGGATTCAGAAGAGTTGCCGGGCGCTGCTTGTCATGAATTGTATATGAGGCCACGATAGGCCCGCACATGCCTATGCAGTGGCCGAACCCGCCGATAAGACCTGTGGTCAGGGCCGCAATATATCCTGGCTCCATTATTCAACCTCAAATGGATAACTCACAGACGATGTCCGGTTATGCCGCGTTATAGTCACCTCTGCCATCCATTTCTTCCCCCCATGCGGACATTTAGGCAATATACCTTGCCCCTCATATCTTCCATCCTTGATATGTTTAAGTACAGGCCTGTTAATTCCCATAAACATACCGGGCATTGTCAGATCCACATTCACTGAAGCATCAGTGACAGGGCTTCCGTTTTCTGTCACCGTGACACTGAAGACAAGCTCGTTCATTGGATAAACGGGTTTAGGGTTAATATCAAAAACAACATCGATATCCTTCTTATCAACAAATACCCTTTTTTTAAAAAGCAGCGTTTCACCTCCACTCGATACATCCATTGCCATGTCCCAATATCCATACAGAGGGAAATTTACTTTTGCCCTGAATGTCCCTTCTTCTACTTTAATAGGATCAAAACGTTTGTCGTATGCCGTGGTGGCCTGCCTGCATATCATGACATTGATCAGGGAACCGGTAAGTCGCCTCCCTGATTTATCAAGGACAGAAATTGATACCTCATTGTCACCCATAACAAATTCCGTGTTCTCAATATCAACACTCCAGCCAAGCTCCTTCTCCTTGTTCCTGATTTCATCCCATGCAAGTCCCTTCTCATACGGATGCTCCGTCACAATGCCGTCAAAGCTTTTGACCCCCACGACTATGGAGCCCGCTACTGCGGCCACTCCGATTATGCTTACTATGATAATCAGTGTCTTCATTATTTAACCTCCGGAACAATAAAATGGGCCTCACGGGTCAGCACATATTTTTTACCCTCTACTGTCTCAATTATTATATTTATGTCCCGTGTACTTTTATCTCCTTTGAGGTTGTTGACGGAAATATACACAGGGAATTTTTGCATCTCACCCGCTCCGACATGCAGGACTTTGTCCGGGACTATTTTTATATCACCGGGAATTCCATCCCCCCGGACCTTCAACCCGGCGTTTTCCCTCCCCCTGTTCCTGACGGATATGATATACGAATTTACCACGCTTCCGCCGGCAGAGATCCTCGGCTGAAAGACATAATTCGGAAGCACGGTCATATCAATGGGCATCCTTATATGCAGCAGATAAATAAAGAACACGAGAAAGGCCGCAGTGAGCGCGCCGATCATAATAACATTCTGCCTGACAATCCGTCCGCCTTCACCGGGAAGGCCGAAGAAATAACCGATCAGCGAATTCTTCCCCCTGGGAGACATCACCGTCGCGCACCTGTCAACGCATTCCGCGCAGTGAATACAGGCGATGTTCAATCCCTTTCTTATGTCAATACCGACAGGGCATGTCTTGACGCAGGCCATGCATTCGATACATTCCTCCCTGCGACGGGGATCAAAGGCGACGGTCAGGGTCTTGCTGTCAAATAAACTGCCCTGAAGCTTTGCATATGGACACACTGTGGCACAAAACCTCTGCCTGAGCAGAATAAAATTAAGTGACACAATCACTGTCAGCGATATCCAGAAGCCCCAGATAATATTCCCAAGTCTCCCTTCAATCAAGCGAGGAATAAATTCATAAGGAGATACAAAGTACCATATGAGATCAGCAGACACTATAATGCTGATCAGAAGCGTTGCTGTCCACGCAATCAATTTACCCGGAAGGCCCTTGCCTTTTGCCTTGTCCACAAAGGAAGTAAAATCCGCGATCACTGTCTGGGGACACAACCATCCGCACCATATCCTTCCAAACAGTAATGTAATAAAGATGATGAGCAGCGCGAGGAATATCAGGGCGACAAGTACAATGAAGAATTCCTCCATCCAGAGGGTCAGCCCAAAGAGATGAAGCTCAAGCGAAGGCACATCAAACCTTAGAGCGCTCTCGCCCTTTATTTTAAGGAAGGGGAGCCCGAGGAGTATGACCCCCTGGCCAATCTCAACAATTCGCCGCCACGGATGTATCTTCCTAATCTTCGTCATCAAGCATCTTGTACTTCGCCTCTTCTACCTTCTTGTGTCTCTTCTTCGAGTAATAGAAGACAATTATCACAATAAAAATAACAACGAGCGTGAGCCCGAATATGAAGTATGCCGCTGCCTGTCCGTTCATTTTTTCCTTACCCGCCTCCCCATGTGGTCCGGCCTTTCAAACACCACGTGTCAGAGGAGGTTTATATTTTGAAAGTCATCTCGATACCTTAAGAGCGGCTTCCGGGTGGTATTAGAACATTGCGGTTTCGGTTACTCCCGCGATATGCCGCTACGCCCTTTCAATAAATTATCGAATTATGAATTTCAAAATATAAACCTCCTCTGATGCCACATGCACATTCACTGTCCCTTCGATGAAATAAAGAAAAGGACAAGTATCCCGATTAATGCAGCCGTGGTAAAGCCAATCGTTGCGATAACTGATATATCCATGATTTTATCCTTTCCTGCATTGTCTGATCATAATACCTTTACATCGCCTGATGAACACGTCCGACAAGTTGGGCAGACGGTTTCAATGTCTTGTCACCCTCCTCTTTCCACTTTGCCGGGCATCCTTCCCCGTCGTATTTCGAGAGATGGAGATTGGCCTTGAATTTTCTCAGAAGCTCTTCGACGTTCCTGCCCAAATTATAATAATTCACTTCGGCATTCATCAGTTTGCCTTCGGGACTAATAATAAAAGTACCCCTTAAAGACAGACCTGTCGCATCGTCATAGACGCCGAACATCCTTGAAAGCCTTCCTGTCGTGTCGGAACCCATCGGGAATTTCACCTCTTTCAGCGCCCCTTCCTCCCTCTGCCATGCGAGGTGCACGAACTTGGTGTCGCAGCTTACGGTAATTATCTCGGCCCCGAGTTTTTTGAATTTTTCATACTGCTCTGCCAGAGCAGCAAATTCGGTAGCTCAGACAAAAGTAAAATCAGCAGGATAGAAAAAAAGTATTGTCCACTTTCCATTCTTTTTCAGATTCTCAAGACTAATCTCCCCAAAATCTCCTTTTGCAGGATCAAACGTTTCCAGCGTAAAATCCGGCACAGTCACGCCAACATTGCATCCCAGACATGAACATGCTTCTGACATAATTATTACCTCCTCCTTAATTTTAATCCTCAAGGGCAAGGCGCGCCTTGCCCCTACATTAACTCGTAACTCGCAACTCTTAACTCATCACTTTTTTATCGATTCCTCATAGGCCTTCTCCTGGGACCATCCGCTGATCGAAGGTGTATACGAAATAAAATAGTAAACTCCCCAGATGATCAGCCCCCAGAAAAGTATCAGCCAGCCTAGAGGCAGTTTCTTTGATGTCTCTTTTGCTTCAAAGTCTTCCGCGTTTTCCATTTCATCCGCCATCATTTCCCCTCCCTTGCTTTTTCCTGCTGCGACCTTATATAAGCGATGACCGACCATATCTCTTCCTTGCTCAATACATCCCCGAAAGACGGCATTCCCCCCTTCATGGTGCGGCCTTCCTCTATTTTGCCTTCCTCAGTCCCGTTGTAGATCATCTCAAAGTAATCATCATCAGCCAGGTCTCCCGGCTGGTATAAGTATTCATTGTCAACAAGGCTCGGCCCGATATCACCCTTGAGTTCAGGCCCGTGGCATTCAAGACAGTTCTCTTCATAGATGATTTTGCCGGCATTGATAGCGGCTGCATCTCCTGCCAGTGGGTTCACCATTTCTATAGGCTCGGCCATCCCGGCTGGAGCGGCCCGCTTTTTAACAACTGCCGTGCCGATGACCTGCGTGTACGCTACCAGGGCATCCAGCTCATTCTTGCCGGCAAGTTGCGATATATCATCACTTGAATAAGGAAAGCCGAGGGCGTCCATATGACCTTTAACGTCCTGAGGATCGAGCTTGTAATCCTTGAGCCAGCCGTAAGTCGGCATATTCGA
>JACRQA010000017.1 GCA_016222915.1 Nitrospirota bacterium
AATGTGCTTCCAGGATTTCCGTACCCATCCCCGTCAAGATCCGTACATGTCTGACACGGTGGGTCATTGTTATCTATCAGTCCGTCACAGTCATTGTCCTTTGCATCGCTGCACATCGCTGTACCCGACTCATTTACCCCGGGATTGATTGCCGCGTTTGTGTCTGCACAGTCTCCCTGACATACACGGTAGCCGTCAAGGTCATTGTCTTTTTCGTTTGCAGGCACTACTGAATTACAGTCATTGTCTACCCCGTCGCATACCTCTGCCTTGCCGGGATACCGGTTCGCGTTATTGTCATCACAGTCGCTTGCGCACTTGGGCACTCCATCCCCGTCCGCGTCTGCGTCCGTTGCCGGCTTCCACCCGTCACAGTTCGTGTCTTTCCCGTCACAGATCTCCGCTGCCCCGGGATGTACTGCCGCATTTGTATCATTACAGTCTACTGCTCCGCATGAACCCCCCTGTATGTAATACCCGTCTCCGTCTCCGTCCGTACACGTCTGCGTGTACCCCAGCGACGCCATCCCTAACAGGAATATTAATACTGATAATATTAGAAACGTAGGAGTAACAGAAAATCGTCTTTTCAACATGAGCGCCCCCTTTAATTTTATAAGACCCGATAACTGCTGTAATTTATTAAAATAAAAAGAAAACCTAATACCAGGGCAGCAAGAAGTATGCCATAAAAAATTGATTAAAAAATAAAGATATTTTCTTTAATTAATGAGGCAGTAATGTCATCGTGGCAAAATAACTGTCATTATGGCATGAAAACGAACCGGACAAATAGTTAAACAAGCGTTATGACGGCGCTTGTCTTATCCTTTATTAAGGGCATATTTTTCAAACAACCTTAACCCTTCAAGATGTCTGTCGGTGAAATCATATGAGATGATGTTCCAGTAGTCGACGAGTTCCTTTTTGCTGGTCCACGTTCTCTGGGGGGCTTCTTCGGCGATGAGGGACAATTTTCTGTCCGCATATTTCTTTGCATTTATTAAATCATAAGACAGTTTTTTGATGAGGTCGGTCTTTTCAGCGAGGGCTTTTTTTCTTACGACCCAGAGTGCGTAGACAAACGGCAGGCCAGTGTATTTGTACCACAACTCTCCGAGGTCATAAATGTAGAGCTCAGAGTTATGAGTTGTGTGTTTAGGGTCATGGGTCCCAGTCTCCCGGTGCGAGTCGGTTCCGACCTGACTTGCCCCTATCTTCCCTGCTTCCATCATAGCGGTATCGCCTATATGAAGGACCGCCGAGGCGGATGACAGGATGTTTCTGACACTGCGCAGGTCGGTCTTTCTAAATTTACACTCCAATGAACAGAACTCACTGAGAATAATCTTCAGCATGGCGACGGATGTATCGGACGCTGAGGAAACAGCTATGGTTTTGCCACCCAGTTCATTAAGCGGCACACCAGAAAATAATAAGATACTTTTAATCTGACCGGTAGAGCTTATGGAATGCCAGGGGAGGATGCGGTACCTGTTTTTATTTTTCAGAAATTCTATTGAAGAAGAGGGACTGATATCCAGTTCCCCGGCCCGCAGCATCTTATTAAGCTTTGAAGGGACCCCTTTGATGAACGTGTATTCTGAATTATCACAATGAGTATCGAGATAGTGGAATATGGGGAAGAGATTTGCATAAGGGATCCTTCCTATTTTCAATTTCCCGTTTTTCAAATTACCCCTTTATCACTCCCAATGGTCTGAGCCTTGCGACTTTTTTTGAAAGTCCTGCGTTATGGACTACATTAACTACAGCTGACACATCTTTATAGGCCTCCGGCATCTCCTCGGCCAAGGTGCTTCTCCCGGTGGCCCTCACGATTATACCCATGTCTTCCATTTCTCTCCAGATGGCGCGTCCCTTGGCCGCTCTCATGGCCTGGTTCCTTGACATCGCCCTGCCTGCGCCGTGGCTGGTGGAGCCGAAGGACTCTCTCATCCCTTTATCGGTCCCGAGAAGAACATATGAGGCCCTTCCCATGTCACCCGGTATTATAACAGGTTGGCCTATATGTTTATATACCTCCGGCAACTCGGCGTGTCCGGGCGCAAAGGCCCTTGTCGCGCCCTTGCGGTGGACGACGAGCTTTCTCTTTATGCCGTCGACAATATGCTCCTCAACCTTTGCAATATTATGCGCGACATCGTATATCAGGCTCATCCCGACATCCCTTGGTCCGGCGCCGAGGACGTTCATAAAGGACTCCTTCACCCAATGCATAATGAACTGCCTGTTGGCCCACGCGTAATTTGCTGCGGCCCTCATGGCAGCCAGATAATCCCTTGCCTCAGGGCTGTCAAAGGGCGCGCATGCGAGTTCCCTGTCAGGCAGTTCGATGCCGTATTTATGAGCGGCCTTCTGCATTACTTCAAGATAGTCCGTACATACCTGATGTCCGAAGCCCCGTGAGCCTGTATGGATCATTACAGCGATCTGGTCAATGAACAGCCCCAGACTGCCTGCGGCGTCTTCATCGTATATTTCATCAATATACTGTATCTCGGCAAAATGGTTCCCCGATCCCAGTGTGCCGAGCTGGGCGCTTCCCCGCTCATATGCCTTGTCACTGATAAGATCAGGGTCTGCGCCCTCTATGCATCCATCTGATTCTGTATGCTCGAGGTCTGCCTTGTCTCCAAACCCCTGCTCAACTACCCAGCGTGCGCCTTTAAGAAGGACTTTTCTATGCTCTTTTGAATTGAGGCGCAGCTTGCCCTTAGAGCCCACCCCCGTCGGGATGTCTTTATAAAAGGCTTCCACGATATCTTTGATTTTAGATGCGACTTCACCTCTGTAAAGGTTGCTCCTCAAAAGTCTTACGCCGCAGTTGATATCATATCCTACGCCGCCAGGAGAAATGATCCCTTCCTTCAGGTCAAAGGCAGCCACTCCGCCGATGGTAAATCCATACCCCGTATGTACATCGGGCATTGCAAGAGAGGGACCGACAATGCCGGGCAGGGTCGCGACATTGGCGACCTGATCTATTGAATGCGCCTCCAGGTCCTTCTCAAGGGTTTCATCAACATAGATAATGCCGTTCGTACGCATCCCGGCCTTGTATCCCCTGGGGACTTCAACCCTCGTTGCATCGATTCTTCTCAGCCCTTCGACAGACATAAAATTACCTCATGATCGATATATCAGTTTTACGTTTTACATATAGAATAATTATACGTGATTTTAGGACGCATAGATTCAAAAATAACCTCTCGACCCCTTAGACCCTTTGAACTCTTCAAACTCTTTGAACCATATTTTTTTATATATCAAATATGACCGTTGCCTCCCAACGAGAGTCGGTCTGTTTGACAGATAGATTATGATATGTCGCGGCCTTTATGAGGAGTTTTTGCTCGTTTCTCTCCGGATCGAATGTACCCCCTGAAACACTGGCCCTGAATTTATCATCCTTTAAGCTGACGGAAAAAACTTTCCCTGTAAACCCGTATGTGTCAAACAGGAATACCAGCTCGTTAAGCCACTGCACAAGTGTGTTTTCATAGGTCTCGACCTTGAGTGATATTTCCCTCTGCTCCGTTTCATTGATCTTGAAGGGATTTGTCATCAGGCTGACCATACCGGTTGCGGCATTCTCAAAGAGCTCTTCGATGCTTTTGCCATATACCCGGAGACCCACGTCTCCCGAGATATCAATCTGTTCGATTTTTTTCATATTGACCATTTCCCGGCGATTGGAAAGCAATGTTATCGGCTTTTGACGCTTCCCGGTGCACAACTATTAAGATATGCCCCGTTAGTTCACTCGACCTTCGAGCCTGAGGTTTTCGATGATTTTTTGTATCTCGGGCAAGGCATCAGTCGCGGCCCTTTCTCCTTCGAGGATTGCCTCATGCCTTTTTTCAAAATCGGAAGCGCCTATATATCCGACTTTTGGCCTGATGACAACGTCTGCGCTGCCGAGCTGTTTAATGGATAGTTTTGCATGCATTATGTTTACAGCCTGAAGTATTGTATCAATTGTGCCCTCAGGCAGCCTGGTGTCCCGGTCGGCAGAAATGTCTACGGCGATGACTATGTCTGCGCCGTATCTTTTGGCAGCATCAACTGCTATAGGACTTACGGTGCCGCCGTCAACGTACATGCTGTCAGCGATGGTGACAGGCCTGAATACCCCGGGGACAGAGCAACTGGCCCGTACCGCTTTTCCCGCATTTCCTTTCAGGAAAACGGCTTCCTGGCCGGTCTGAATATTGGCTGCAATTGCGTAGAACGGTAGCCGGAATTTTTCTATAGGTGTATTTTTCACGGTCGTATTTACAAATTCTTCCAGCTTTTCTCCCCCGATAAATCCGTTATCAGGGAACATCAGGTCAACGATGTCTCCTTTTTCAAGGGAAAGCGCAATCTTCTGGATTTCGAAAGCCGTAAGGCCATAGGCAGAAAGCCCCCCGACAAAGCTGCCGGCACTCGTGCCGACTATCATATGGACAGGGACCCTGTTTGCTTCAAGGACCTTGAGGACACCGATGTGGGCAAAACCTCTTGAGGCCCCGGCGCCAAGAACAACGGCTATACGTGCAGGTTTGGCAGGCGGCCTGACAGTTTCTTCGCGTGCGCATGAAGAGGCGAAAACAAGAAGCAGCATTGCTATAGAGAGGCCCCTGAAAATCCCTGTGTAATTAGATGACATATTTCATCTCCTGATTGTATATTCCTTTGAAAAATTCGGTCTATAATTATATATCTATCAGAATTGATTTTGCCATACCAGGAACGGGGCCGGACGTGGGAGCAGCATCTGAATTCTACCGGATTGATGTCATATGTTGAACATGATCGTTATTTGTAATTACAATATAACCTGACATTGGGGAAAAGTTATTAATATGCCGGGACAGTGCGGGACTGATTCCGGATTTGTCTTGCAAACTGTTTTAATGTTATAAGAGATAAAAGAAATGAAATATATAAAATTAATTTTAGCAGTCGCTATTACAGCCTCGGTTGCCGGGTTTGTCGCCTGGCATTTGATGTGGATGACAGGGATTGAAAGAAAATTCAAGGCAGAGCAGTCATCAGGCGCAGGAGATAAAATTGAGGTCAAGGAAAGAAATAGTGAAGACCAAAAGGGGAAAACAGAAAAAAACAGGCCTGCCGGTGAGGAAGGGGCCATGTCTGTTAAGGAAAGCCGTTCTCAGGTAAGTCAGACAGGAACAAGCCGGCAGGAAACTGAAAAGCAGGGGGCCGGCAAGTCTGAGGCCGGGACGAAGCCGTCTGTTGAAGAGAAAAACCCGGCATTGGTTGAAGAAGAGAAATTGGTCAATGAAGAAGAAAAGTGGTTTGAAAAAGACACAGGTTTGGGTAAAAAACAGCAGGGAGTAAAACCCGGACCCGTAAAAACAACCACTGAAATATTGAATGATAAGACCGTGTCGGTAACATCTAAGAGCAGGGTTGATCCGGCAATGAAAAAGAACATCCCGCAGCCGGCGCAAAGACCTGAAGTGAAAGTTTCTGATGTGAAGCCATATCCGACCAGTTCTGCGCCCTAATGATAATATCTCATCGGGCCGCCGAAGATGATATTCTTTCATATCTCTTCGTTATCCTCTTGGAAGAACAAGACAGATTGCTCTTTTGTCGACAATTATAATAAAATCATACCCATGCAAAACGTAAGAGATAATACCGGTTTTTCCCTGGTGGAGCTTATGATGGTCATCGTGTTAATAAATATATTGGCTGCCGTAGGAATCACAGTATACGTCGGGGTCCAGGAAAAGGCACGGCGGGCGGGAATGACTGAGATCGCTGTCGGCTCCAAGTCCGAGCTGCAGCACTGGCTGCAATCATCGCTTTCATCGAACAAGAACCTCAGGGAGATCGACACAAATTTGAATGGCAATGTTGAAGGCTCCGATGCTGAAAACGGAGTATTATACAATAATATAGCTGTACGATATACTGCAGGCAGGAACACAGTGTACGGTGATAAGTCCCCGTGGTTCAACATTCCGTTATGGAATTTAAATGATCCGCCGATACCCGGCACTATCAGCCTGACACAACCGGCGCCCAGCAAGCTGAAAGTTGTCGCAACAGGGAAGAATGGAGAAATAATCACTCAATATGATATTTCGGTCTATTGATACAAGGATGGGAATAAATATACATCAGCGGATTGAGGATACGTTGCTGCTTTGTTTAAGCAGAGAAACCGGAGGACTGTGAAATGAATAATGCCGAGCAGGAAACAGGCTGCGCCACCGCTGAAAGATATAATGCTTTGATGTCTATGATCAGCAGGATGGAAGACCGTTTAAGAACGTCCGAACTCGTCTGTTTTTCTCTGAATTTGTTTGTCTTGATGTTTTCGATATTATTTGTCTCAGGGCTAGTCCAGAAAATTAATTATTATTTGACGTACATGGACTATGCCCTTTCTTTTCTGGTCCTTATTATCGGTATGTCTATCAACGTGTACTGGGTCACTTTTGCCATGAGGCTTCAGTTGAAACTGAAACTGCGATATTTCCAGGCAAGGTCCTTTGAGCGGAAGATGGACTGTATCGGTGAGTACATATTTTCAGATGAAAATATATTTTTCGATCCTGGCATCCGCTTTTTGAACAGTTATGATAATAAAGAGAGAGTTGAATACCCTACTACCGGACTGATGAGAATGGACGGTTTTATCGGGAACATAAAGCCGAGACAACTTACATGGATGCTGCCCTGCCTTTTTATTGTGATATACTGGACCATCTTCATCCTGCTTATCACTACTATTTAGTCGAGAGGACCCTGGCGGCCCTGCGCGGCAGATAACTTAACTTCATAATGGGATAAATTCCTTCGGGTGCACAGTATAAAGAAAAATATTTTTCTGACCGGCGCACCCTCATCGGGAAAGACAACTGTCATCAAAAAAGTGATTAGCGCTCTGACGGTCCCATCCAATGGATTTTATACTGAAGAGGAGCGGGTGGCAGGGAAGAGAGCCGGGTTTTTAATGAATACCCTTGACGGCAGAAAGGGCCACCTTGCACATCAGGATATCAAGTCAGTTTTCCATATCAGGCGATACGGAGTAAGTATTGAAAATATAGAAACGATCGCCGTGCCCTCGATTGTTCCGGTGAACAGGAACATAATAATCCTCGACGAGATCGGAAAGATGGAATGTTTTTTCGAGGTCTTTAAACAGGCAGCGACAAGAGCGCTTGATTCGCCCAATATTGTCGTGGGCACAATTACCCTCGGCGGTGACGATTTTATCCTGGGCATTAAACAGCGGGGCGATATGGAGATACTTGAAGTAACGATGGAGAACAGGGATTTACTGCCCGATTTGATATTGAATAAAATATCGGGCCTTCATAAGTCGTAATAGGTCAATTACACCGAACAACCGGTTTCATCCTATTGACATTTGATGGGATATGATGTAATTTCTTACTCAAGCCGGATTAATTTGGGCTCTTTATTTGTCTCCGGTGGATATATTAGGGGTGTATTCGTGAAAAAGGGCAGGAATAAAATACTGATAGTTGATCCCGCTTCACATCATTACCACGATAAACTTACTGCTTCATTAACTGAGTGTGAATTGATTTCAATACCTGATAAACCTCAGGCGTGCGAGTTCTTCTTCCATAATGATGTAGACCTTGTACTGATCGACCACAATAATGAATCATCATGTCTTGAGCTGATTCAATACGTTAAATCACTCAAGCAGTTTGTCCCTGTAATTGTCGTGACCTCCAACGGTTCGGAAGAATTGGCCACCAGGGTATTCAGGCTGGGGGCCAAAGATTACTTCAGAAAACCTTTTGCCCTTGATGAGGTCAATGAAAGCATCAAACGGGCACTGGGCATGTCATATTTAAAATGCAACCGGCGAAGGGACAATGTAGGCAGGGGACTCCACTGCATTCACAAATACTATAGCGCAGGCATCAAACTCTCTCATGCAGCGAGAGAAGCGGGGATGAGCGTGTCTTGCTTTGAGAGGAAGTTCAAGGAAAAAACAGGCAAGACATTCGTAAGGTATGTCAATGAATTGCGAGTTGCAAAGGCAAAGGACATCTTGAAGGAAGACGGCGTCTCTATGAATGACGTGGCGTTTGCCTGTGGTTTTACCAACCAGTTTCACTTCACCAGGACGTTCAAAAAGATTGCGCAGGTCCCGCCGATGGGATATAAGAAATCCCTTAGGAAGTAAGCTCCGCTTAAAGCATAAGCCTCCAACCTCAACTTTCTATTTCTCAGGGAAGAAACGTCAAAAAAAAAGCAGGAAATGTTAAGACAATTAAAGCCATTAATGATAAACTCCACTTAGGTTCTTAATTCAATTTTTATAACATATTCCAAATAACAAATTGTAAAGTCGATAGGCAAATGGAGCACTGTTATCTTCATTAAAATGCAAGGAAGTACGAACGGACAGATAATAGCGCGGGACCTGCAACGCAAGCCGGACCGCAGTGGAAAACAGGAAAGGGGGTGACGGCAAAAACGAAAATCATAATATATGGGAACAAATAAAAACTTTTATGTGCCGGTGAAAATGTCGCTTTAAGAATAATTCACCAGCCGAATCTTCAAAAGATGGAGGTAAGTAATATGGAAATGATTGAAATGTTAGGAATGGGATGGGTGCCGGACTATCCTGATTTTAGAGACCTCACAGCAGAGCAGAATGAAGTTTTACCCAGACTTAAATTATTGGGGCAGGATTCTATTAAAGCCATGCTGACAAAAGCAGGAGTTGCAAAACCGGAAAACGTAAGAATACCGGCTTCTGTGGATTTAAGGGCGTGGTGCTCTCCAATCGAGAACCAGGGATCACTTGGTTCATGCACGGCACATGCCGGCGTTGGGGTCGTAGAGTATTTTGAGAGAAGGGCATTCGGAAAACATATTGATGCATCCAGGCTCTTCCTTTATAAGGTTACACGAAACATGTCACACTGGACAGGAGACACCGGGGCTTTCCTCCGGACAACAATGGGCGCATTGGTGTTATTCGGTGTACCGCCCGAAGAGTATTGGCGATATGTAATTGCTGATTTCGATAAAGAACCATCCGGCTTCTGCTACGCCTTTGCCCAGAGCTATCAGGCCATTAGCTACTACCGTCTTGATCCCCCGGGTACTTCCAGAAATGCGTTGCTGGACCGGATAAAGCTCTATCTCTCCGCAGGTCTTCCCTCCATGTTCGGATTTACAGTCTATAATTCCATTGGGCAGGCTGCAACAACCGGAAAGGTGCCTTACCCGACGCCTGGTGAAAGGATTGCCGGTGGTCATGCGGTCGTTGCAGTGGGTTACGATGATGCGATAAAAATTAAGAACGCCAATTCAGGAGCTGTAGAAACTACGGGCGCTTTACTTATCAGAAACTCCTGGGGAACGTGGGGGCCCATGGGCGGGTATCTTTGGCTGCCCTACGAGTATGTGTTACGAGGATTGGCTGTTGATTGGTGGTCGTTGATAAAGAATGAATGGATTGATACAGGCAACTTCAAACCTTAACTGAATTGCGGGTAGGAAGGATTGAAACTCCCTCCATTCTGCAATGGAGGGAGTTTTAAGATCACTTCAGGTAAGCGTCAAGTCGCCTCAATCCTTACCGGGATAATCGGCGCCTCCCCATGGATAATCGGCGCCTCCCCATGAATGACGTAGCATTTGCCTGCGGCTTTACAAAACGGTTTCACTTCACAAGGACGTTTAAAAAGATTGTGCAGGTCCCGCCGATGGGATATGAAAAATCACCGAGGAAGTAATCACACCGTAAACTGGAATGGCCTTCTCCCGATTTTCTTCCACTCTGAACAAACATGTCAAAAGAAAAGCAGAAAAGGTCAAGAGAATAAATGCCAGTGATGATAGAATTCGGCAAGGTTCTCAGTAAAATTTTAACGACATAGTCCCAATCAATACTATGTTGTAACGCCGATGGTGAGGGCGCTTGTGGAACATATCTGGGGATTTTGACGACGACGAAGCGATTGTCAAATCTACCCTGCGACGAATTTGTGGTGATGAGGCAATCAAGGATGGTTTCACTTCCAAACATTCTGCCTCGTCTCTGAGGACAGAGGTTGAAACTGCAAGAAGACCCGATGCATGTCAAGCTCTGTACAGGGGAATGAGAAATCATAACTGAAGTTTAATCTTGGACGGTAAAAACCTCCGTCTTTTACCATTAAAGGAGGATATAGTGAATCAGCGCGAAAAGCCGAAACGGCCGAATGATTCTAAAGCAAGGAGCAGACGTGTTATAAAAAGCATTTCTGTCGCAACAGTAGCAGAAAGACAGGAGATTCTCGCACAGCGTGTCGAGCAGGACCGCAAAGAACGTTTTGAAAAATACGTTAGCAAGGTCATGCAGCTGAAGAAGAGCAGCACAATGGCAACAAGAGCTGCATATGACGGGGCAACTCATCTGAAGATTCTTGCAGAAGGGGACTCCTGGTTCGAATATCCCCTCGAGGAGGGCGGCATTATCGATCAGTTACAGGAAATTCTCGGAATAGATATCTGCAATATGGCTCATCACGGCGATGAGGTCCGGCAGATCATGGGCGTGTCACAGCGTGAAGAGTTACGTAAGAGACTGTCAAATGGGCAAGTGCATTTCGATGTCCTGCTGTTTTCAGGCGGGGGCAATGATCTTGTCGGTGACCAGTTCTGCATCTGGCTTAATGACTTTGAAGAGAGCTTCCCTGCGGAAAAGCTGATCAACAACGAGCGGCTTTCCGCCGTATTGTCTACGGTGGAAGCAGGTTACCGGGACCTTATATCAATAAGGGATGGTTACAGTCCGCAGACAAAGATATTTTTTCATGGATACGATTTTCCAAGACCGACCGGCAAAAAGGCCTGCTTTGTCGGCCCCTGGCTTAAGCCTTCACTGGAAGAAAGAAAAATCCCCGGATCAATGCAATTTGAGGTGGTCAAGATCATGCTTACGCAGTTTGCGGAAATGCTAAAGAAGCTGTGCCGGGAAAATCCCGGCAGTGTTTTTTATGTACCGACGCAGGGCACATTGCAGCCTACAAAGGAGTGGTGGGCGAATGAAATACACCCGTCTCCGAAGGGGTTTTTGAAGCTGGCAGAGGTCTTCAGTACAGCCCTTTCAAGTGAGGAGACATCAGTCTCGCGGCAACAGATAAGAAACAAATCAAAATCACTTAAAACAAAGACTCCTGCCGAGAAATGAAAAAAGGGATCGTCATAAAAAAATCTGATTGAAAGCGAAGTTTCTCATAACGTATTTTCAAAAAGACGCAGGGGGAAGAAAAAATGGCAGATGATGGGAAAAATCAGCCTTCTTTGTTGCCGATTTCCGGGATACTGGCGCTTATCGCCCTTATAGGCGTTACTATATTTACTCAAGAGCCGCTTAAAGGGAAACGGCCAGGGATTGAGAAAATCGAGAGCTTTACGGGCAAGGTTGACGCCAGACTCTGGCAGGACCCTTTCCAGGCCGTAATGGAGTCTAAATCTTTAGGGCCCGTCCACGCCGAGATCCCCGGGGAATTTCAGTCTTGTGCAACCATCCTTGCGGTTATGGTCCCCGGTGCGCCTTATGCAGAAGAAAGCGAGTTGCGGCTTCGATGGCGGTATGCTGTGCTTGCCGGCCTGCGCCGTGTCGGATATGTTCCCGATAATGCGGAACATATTAATTATGTTGTTTACCCTCAGCGGCAGGGACGCGTCATGCCCTCTCAATGCCCAACCACTGAGACCGCAAAGATAGGCATGGAGGATATAGTCCCCTTCGAGAGACTTACAAAATACGATCACAGTAAAGCTGTTTTACTTGTCTGGATCAATGAAGAATCGCTGGAGGGAACGCCAAGTCTTTTGAAAAATCTTGATGTTCTGCTCAAGAATATCGGTATTCATAAAGACAAAGAGAGCAAAATTATAGGCCCATCAAGTTCGACACATTTGCTTCGGATGGTACAGGAAATTTCTGATGGCAACTGGTCACCAGGGAGAAACCTTGATATCTATTCGGCCACCGCCACGATGGAAACTTATTTTCTGAAAAAATGGGGCACCTCAAAATCGAGGGCCAAAGACACCTGTGATAAAAAAATCACCCCCGGAGCGAATGGTAATTCCCCAGGTCAGGGGAACGTCGAGTTGTCCACGAACATTAGTGATAAAAGTATCGCTTTCAAGGGGAAGGAAATTATTAAGCGGACTATAAAACCCGACGATGTCCTTGCAGCTTTATTAGCTGCTGAACTGGATAAGAGAAACTGCTTGACGGGAGTGGGCCCTTTTTCGAGCGGTAACGGGACCATCGCTTTAATATTCGAGTGGGATACTCAGTACGGCCGATTGTTGCCGCTTACAGTCGAGGACCGTTTGCGCATAAATATTAGTCCCGATTTTACGCTTGATGAGTTTAAAAGGAGTGGAATAGAGATTGAAAATCTTTGCAGTGACACCCATGAACTGCGCTGTCAAGGTCTGACTGCGCCACCTGAGCATAACGACGAAGTTAAGTTGAAATGGCTGAACCAGCTCTTGAAAGACAACAGCCTGCCGGAAAAAATGAAAAAGCTATTTTGTATGATCGCAGGCAATAAAATTCAGAAAATCACGGAGCGGTTTGAAAATGAGCAATATGGTATTTACACGATGGTGTCTGCCGATGAAAAACCCCAGGCTTGGAAGTGGCTTAACAGGCTTCTTCTGGAAGATAGGACATCCCGAAGAATAATACATTTCTTCCTTTCAGTTATCTGCGGGGCATTGATGGAATGGTACCGGGTGAAGATCAGAAGAAAAACGATGCCCCTGAAAAGAAGGACAAGAAAGATATTCAGGAAATGTTTCCTTCCGGAATGCCTGAGCAGCCCGCCGGCAAAAGCCAATATGATTATCTGAGGCGGCTTGCGGAGAAGATATACCAGACCGACCGGAAACTGAAGCTCCAGGGCGAAAGAGGCATTACGGCTATCGGCGTGCTGGGGACCGATTTCTACGACAAGTATCTTGTACTGCAGGCTGTTCGACAGCGTCTCCCTCAGTGCGTATATTTTACAACAGAGCTGGACGCCCGGTATCTTCAGGCGGACAACAATAAGTGGACAAAAAACCTTGTTGTCGCGTCCCACTTTGGATTTGAACTGGAAGGGAAAAAGGACATAGGAAAAAATGAGAATCGCCAAACGCCTGACATACAAAAAGACATGCCGCCCTTCAGGGACTCCTATCAAACGTCGCTCTTTTATGCAGTCCTAAACGCATTCCCTAAGGAACTGAAGGATTATGAGTTGAAAGATATTGACACAGAGCCGCATATCTACGAGATAGGCAGAAGAAACGCCGTTGAGTTAGAAGCAGGCAACCGATATATTAAATCCTTCTTCGATGTGCATCGCACACGCATTTATGTCCTTGTTCTGTTCGGATTTGCGCTGCTATATGTGTCAAGCCTTACCGTAAGGGAATTCATGCTGAAAAACTGGTTCGTGATTCTTGCTATCGCTCTTTTCATTGTCCTTATAATCATCCTGTTGCCACGGTATCTTTCCGAAGAGCCACTGTCTTTTTTTGAAGGCTTAAGCATATGGCCGACCGAAATCCTGAGGCTCTTGGCAGCGATGTTTTCAGTGGCATTTGTTTGGTATGCACATCACTCCTGTAAGAAAGATTGTTCGAAAATAACGCAGTTTTTCCTCTCTGCAGCAGTGGGAAAGAAAGAGGACAAGGCAAAAGAGACAGCGTGTCTAAGATGCGGTCTGGCTCGTTTTCGGAAGACGGCTGCTGCTATAGGAGAAGGTGACAGGAAAGCCATGTTCTCTGACATTTGGCATAAATATGTGGAGTATGGGAAATTCCGTTATCGTATGCTGCGGGTCGTAACGGCAGCTGTTTTCTTCCTGATCTTCTGCGGAACTTTACTCGCCGTTTTCGGCAGACCCTCTATGCCGGGAAGGGGTCGTCTTACCTTCCTTGCTGATTCCTGGATTCTCATATGTTCGATATGCTCTTTTATTTTCCTGACCTTTTTTGTGGTGGACACGTCAAGGTTATGTGCCGAATTCATAAGGGCGGTCAGCTCTGCAATGTCAAAGAGGACCCCTTCCTTTCTCTCTTGCACAATAACAAAACAACTGCCGGTGGAGGATACCGGGAATAAACAGGGGCCGGACAATGACAATAAGTGCACAGGAAAACAGGACAAAATCTACGACGAACAGTTACTTGTAGACATTGTCGCCAGGCATACAACTGTAATCGAGAAGTTTATCATCTATCCGGTCACTGTCTGGATCGTCCTCGTTATTTCAAGAAGTTCGTTTTTCGATAATTGGCAAACACCGCTGTCGTTACTGGTCGTTATATCGTTTTCGGCTATCTATGCCTGGAGTTGTGCTTTCAGACTGAGAAAGGCCGCCGAAAGATTGCGGGGGGCGGCCCTGAGTTATTTCCAAGGCAAAAAGGAAGAGTTTGTCCTAATAGGCGACAAAGCCCGGGTGGAGGTTATAGAGAGGTGTTTAAAAGAGATTAGTGGCATTCAGACCGGCGCTTTTTCACCCATTTTATCTCACCCACTATTGAAATCAGCGCTTGTTGCAGCCGGAGGATTGGGAGGGACTGCCCTTCTTCAGTTCCTGGACTTTTTCAATATGTAGGCACAATGAGTTTGTCAGCGCGGTCAGATTCTCGTATGACATTTGGTTGACAAACAGTGACACATCCGTCCCTTTGCCATAAGCTGTAAACCAGGAAAGGCATAAGGCTATTTCCTCTTGTAAATACCGCCCTGTTATTTAGTAGGCTTCAAACATAATCCCTCCATTACTTAATGGAAACTTGCCTATGTTCATCTACGGACTCCGCTTCTGCCTCGAAATGCCTCTTGTTGAAATCTGAAATAACGTTCACCGCTTTTAGCGATGCCATCTCCAGGCTGGCCACGATCTGGCCTGTTGTCGCCGCCAGCTTGGCGTGGAAAAGCAGAAGCGGAATAGCTGCAACCAGACCG
>JACRQA010000132.1 GCA_016222915.1 Nitrospirota bacterium
GCGATGCTATCGGACAATCCCACTAACATAGCCGGACGCTGCACGGTATTCGCTGAGTCCGACATGATCCATAAACAGCAGGTCGGGCATGAACAGAAAGACATAATGATGGGACTGTGTCACGCCCTTGTGAGAAACTACCTGTCGAATGTCTGTAACGGCAAGGAGATCAAACCGCCGGTAGTCTTTCAGGGCGGGGTGAGCGCCAACGCGGGAATATGCCGCGCCTTCAGAGAGGCCCTTCAGTGCGATATCATCATTCCGCCTTACAACATGGTCATGGGGGCATACGGGGCCGCGCTTATCGCGGCACAGTCATCTATAGTGGAGACAAAATTCCGGGGAAAGGAAGTGGCTGCGCGTCCTATTGCTACAAGGGGTTTTGAATGCGGCGATTGCCCGAATTGCTGCGAGATAATAGAGGTCATGGATGATGATGAAGTAATCGGCAGGACCGGGGGACGGTGCGGGAAATGGGAGGGAAAGACCGGGCCGAGAGAGTCGCTAAGGGGAAATGGTCCTGCGGGCGCTGTTTCCGCAGCTTCAATAAACTGTGAAAAATGCGGTCTGGTTGATGATGTGCCTGACCTTATTCAGATGGGGGTCCGGAAAAAGTAGGCCGGTTGATTATAAGAGGTCCCTCAGTCTGTCATGGGGCCTGGATTTTGTCTCTCCATGCCTTTGCCCTGGAAATGACCTTTGCTTCATCCAACGTAGTCGCTCTTCCCTTATCAACTACTATCTTCCCGTTTACCATCACGGTCTCAACATCGCAGGCCCTCATGCAATAAGTAATGTGTGAGTAGATATCATAAAGCGGGGTAAGGTGGGGTTTATCAAGATTGGCTATGACTATGTCGGCTTTTTTGCCGGGTTTGATTGAACCGGTTTTATCTCCGAGCCCGAGTATCTCAGCGCCGTTTCTTGTGGCCATCAAAAGGGCTGTCCTGCTATTAACGACTGTGGGGTCCAGAGACACCCCCTTATGGACCTTTGCGGTGGTAGACATCTCGCCTAATATACTAAGGTCGTTATTGCTCGCCGCGCCGTCAGTGCCGAGGGCGACCCTTACGCCTGCTTTAAGCATTTTCGGCAGGGGGGCGATCCCGGAGGCAAGCTTGAGATTGCTCTCGATACAGTGGGCCACGCCGACTTTTTTCTCTGCAAGGATTTCAATCTCCCTATCGGTCAGCCATACACAATGCGCCGCCGACACACGCTCCGAGAGAAAACCGATGGAGTCAAGGTGCTCCACAGGGGTCTTGCCAAAGCGTTTTTGGCATTCCGCAACTTCGTACTGTGTTTCAGCCAGATGGGTATGCATGGGAACGTCATATTTGTCAGCCAGTTCTTTTGCGCGTATATATTTGTCAGGGCTGCACGTAAACGTAGCATGTGGCGCCACGCAGGGAGTCACAAGCTCGTGTCCCTTCCATTCCTTTATCAGTGCCTCGCAATTTGTGAAATAATCTTCAGGCGTCTGCGCTACGTCTCTCCAGGGGAAATCAATGATCCCGGACCCGAGGACGCCCCGCATTCCTATCTCCTCAAGCTTCTTTCCGGCTGCCTGCTGATAGAAATACATGTCCGAATACGTCGTCACCCCGGCATGTAACATCTCCAGGCAGGCGAGCTCGACTGCGTCGGCAACGAATTCGCTGCTGAGCCACTTCATCTCATTCGGCCAGATATGCTGTTCAAGCCATGCCTGCAAGGGCAGGTCATCGGCAATGCCCCTGAAATAGACCATGGCGGCATGAGAATGCGTATTGATAAGACCGGGGAAAACTACCTTGTTATTGCCATCAAATATTTTTTCCGATGTGTATTTGAGTGAAATATCTTTGAATGTTCCCGCGTCTGTTATGACGCTGCCTGTCACAGCTACGGCCCCGTCGCGTATGACGGAAAGGTCACCTTCCATTGTGAGCAGATAATCGGCTTTGATGATGTAATCGACGCTCTTCATTGCTTTGTCTCCCAGATTAAAAAAGGGCGAGGCAGCGCCTCGCCCCTACATGCGTTTGTTGTCGCCCTACTTTGCTCTTTTGATCAATTCCTCGGCGATCTGTACCGCGTTCAGCGCCGCGCCTTTTCTCAGGTTGTCGGCGGCTATCCACATGTTGAGGCCGTTTTCGATAGTGTCGTCTTCTCTGATCCTGCCTACGTACACTTCATCCCTATTTGCCGCAATCGTCTGTAGCGGGTAGATGCTTTTGTCCGGGGCGTCATACACAATAACTCCCGGCGCAACGGACAGTAAGGCCCTCGCTTCATTGGCAGAGAGTTTCTTTTCAGTTTCAATATTGATGGATTCCGAATGTCCCCTGAATACAGGCACCCTGACCGTAGTGGCTGTGACCTTTATTGAATCGTCACCCATGATCTTCTTGGTCTCATTTACCATCTTGATCTCTTCTTTCGTGTAACCGCTGTCCGTAAACTTGTCAATTTGCGGAAGGCAGTTAAACGCTATCTGATGAGGGTATATAACAGGTGTAATGTCCTTGAAATTGAGAATGTCCCTTGTCTGGTTCAGCAGCTCATCCATGGCTTTCTTGCCCGTACCGGAAACCGACTGGAACGTTGTGACGACGACTCTCTTTATCCTGGCGGCATCGTGTATCGGCTTTAAAGCAACTACCATCTGGATGGTGGAGCAGTTGGGGTTGGCGATGATTCCCTTGTGCCAGTCAAGGTCATGCGGGTTAACTTCCGGCACCACAAGCGGGACCCCGGGGTCCATCCTCCAGGCACTTGAGTTGTCAATTACAACACATCCGGCCTTTGCCGCAGCCGGGGCGAATTCCAGGCTCCTGTCACCGCCTGCTGAGAACAGGGCGATATCTATGCCGTCAAACACCTTATCGGTAAGTATTTCTACTGATACGTGTTTTCCGTGGAAATCAAGGGTCTTTCCCTCCGAGCGTTCAGACGCGAACAGACGCAATTTTTCCACAGGGAAATTCCTTTGCTCAAGAGTTGCGACCATCTCATTGCCGACAGCGCCGGTGGCCCCGACAACTGCGACTATGTATTTATCTTTCTTCTTTACCATGATGTCTCCTATTTATTCCGTAACGTATTTAGCAACCAGGTCCCCGACCTCGGTCGTAGTCAGTCCCATCTTGCCGGCTGCAAGACTCTTCAAATGTTTTGCAGTAACTTTTATAACTGCCTGCTCCACTGCATTACCGGATGTTTCTTCACCGAGATGCTCAAGCATCATGCCGCCTGCGCATATGGCTGCGAGGGGGTTTATAATGTTCTGCCCTTTGTATTTCGGCGCGGAACCCCCGATGGGTTCAAACATCGAGACGCCCTCGGGATTTATGTTCCCTCCCGCGGCAATGCCCATTCCCCCCTGGATCATAGCGCCGAGGTCGGTGATTATGTCGCCGAACATGTTGTCCGTTACAATGACATCAAACCACTCCGGGTTTTTGACAAACCACATGGTTATCGCGTCGACATGGGCGTAGTCGGATTTTATGCCGGGATATTCTTTTGCAACTTCGTAGAACGTCCTTTCCCACAGGTCGAACGCGAAGGTGAGGACGTTTGTCTTGCCGCAAAGTGTAAGCTTGTTCATCTTGTTTCTCTTTTTACAATATTCAAAGGCATAGCGTATACATCTCTCGACGCCCTTTCTTGTATTGATGGATTCCTGTACAGCCACTTCATCGGGGGTGCCTTTCTTGAGCACGCCGCCTGCGCCTGCGTAAAGGCCTTCCGTATTTTCCCTGACAACGACAAAATCAATGTGCTCGGGGCCCTTGTCTTTCAGGGGGCAGTCAATTCCGGGATAGAGTTTGACAGGCCTTAAATTAATGTACTGGTCAAGTTCAAAGCGGAGTTTCAGCAGGATCCCTTTTTCCAGTATGCCCGGTTTGACATCGGGATGACCGATTGCGCCGAGATATATGGAATCAAACTTTCTCAGCTCGTCCACGGCATTTTCAGGCAGGACCTCGCCGGTCTTCAAATACCTGTCGCCGCCCAGGTCAAAATAAGTCAGGTTGAGCTTAAAACCGGCCTTGCCGGAGATCGCGTTCAGTACCTTGATACCTTCAGCTATAACTTCAGGCCCGGTCCCGTCACCGGGGATAACAGCGATGTTGTACGTTTTCGACATTTATCCTCCAAGCTATTATTAGAGTTGGGAGTTTATAGAGTTAATGGAGTTAAGTGTAAAATAATTTTTTTAACTCTTAAACCCTTTTAACTCTTCTAACTCTTAAAACCCTGATATGGTGATCCCAACGGGGTTCGAACCCGTGTTTCCGGCGTGAGAGGCCAGCGTCCTAGGCCACTAGACGATGGGACCGATAACGAGTCAAGGGTTAGGAGTTAAGGGTTTAGAGTTAGAAAAAAAATAGTATTTGCTCATCTTAGTTAACCCTTAACCCAGAACTCAGAACTCTCAACTCTAAATATTGGCTGGGGCGGGAGGATTTGAACCCCCGAATGCTGGAGCCAGAGACCAGTGCCTTACCGCTTGGCGACGCCCCAAAACTTTTGTTTCAAAGACACGTTTATCTTACTTATTTCAGCTTTGTCCGTCAATATGCAGAGGGGGACTGTCTGGTATACTAATGGACTCCTTTACTTGGCATTTAAGTCCTGGGCCATGGCAGCCGCCAACCTTATTACAGGTGTACTTATTGACCTTGATTATGCAGCAGATTATTTAATGCAGCGTAGATTACCTTTCCGGATAAAGGAGTTCATGAATACATACCATGAAAACAGCTTACTTAAAGTGCGTTTATTCCACGGGTGGGAGTGGCTGGCGGTCTGGGGTCTGGCGGCATGGCTGACTGACTGGGACCTATGGGTGACCGGAATACTTTTCGGGTTCGGGCAGCATCTCATTCTTGATAAAATAAATTTCGGTGAGAGTTTCCTGTGTTACTCTTTGTGGTGGCGATGGAAAAAGGGCTTTAAATCAGAGGCCATATTCAGGAGATCAGGCAGGAGAGAATGATGTATGGATAGGTCCGGCAAGAGAAAAGCACGTCTTCATAATGTTTTCATAACACCGTGTTTTAATACAGCGTTTACAAGTGCGTAGACGAATATGATAGAATTAACCTTGCTTTTGAAATAAGTTTTGACATAAACGCTATATAAAGGAGGAGAAGATGATCAAAGGAAAATATTTATTGATTATGCTGCTGATGCTGGCTGTACCGCTGTTGATGTCGGGTTGTGTTGACAAGAACAAACTGGACAGCATTGAGCAGACGCAAAAAGACATCCTTGCAAAACTTGGCCAAATAGAAGCAAATCAGAAGAGCGCACCGCAGGTCGCCCAGCCTGCAAGCCCGGCCCCAACTGTTGATTCCGGCATTGAACAGATGCAGAAACAGATTTTGGCCAGGCTGGACAAGATAGAAGAAACACAGAAAAACCTCGCCAAGGCCGCCCAGCAAGCAACTGCTCCTCAGAGACCGCCTGTTGACTTTGATAAGGTGTATAATCTGCCGGTCGGCAGTTCACCTGTTAAGGGAAAGAAAGATGCCCGGGTCACACTCGTTGTATTCTCAGATTATCAGTGTCCGTATTGCTCAAAGCTTGAGCCGACGCTTAACCAGGTGTCTGCGGCGTATCCGAATGATGTGAAAATGGTCTTTAAAGATTTCCCATTGTCTTTTCATCAACACGCGAAAAACGCTGCAAAGGCGGCCCGTGCTGCAGGAGAGCAGGGGAAATTTTGGGAGATGCATGACCTGATCTTTGAAAATAACACTCGGCTCAGCGATGACTTATATAAGGAATTAGCTGCTAAATTGCAATTGAATGAGGCAAAATTCCTGGCTGATTTCAACAGTAATAAATACGACGCACTGATCCAGCAGGACATTATGCTCGGCCAGAACTCCGGAGTCGGGGGCACGCCGACATTGTTCATGAACGGCAAAAGGATGCAGGGAAGGTCCTTTGATGATTTCAAGGCGCTGATTGAAGGATATATTAAGAAATAGCGTAACGGTGAACGGTTGAGACAGTAGGGGCATGGCGCGCCATGCCCCTACTCTGACAGTTTGAAATTCAATGAATAATAAATTAATTATATTTATCGTTATTCTGCTTATTGCCATGTACGGGTGCGCCCATACAACTGAGAATACAACCGGAGAAATAAAGACTCCGGAGAACGGCGCTGTTTACGAGGAGACCCTTGAAAACGGGCTCAGGGTCTTGATTATAAAAGACCGGAACGCCCCGCTTGCGGTATTTGAGATCTGGTACAACGCGGGCTCCATTAATGAGCAGGTCGGCAAAACAGGGCTCAGTCATCTGCTTGAACACATGATGTTTAAAGGCACACTCAGGTACGGGAGCAAGGTGTTTTCAAAGGTCATCGGTAAGGCCGGGGGCATAGATAATGCCGGCACCAGCCATGACTATGCCTATTACTTTCAGAAGCTCGCGCCTGACAGGCTGGACCTTTCCATAGAGATGGAGGCCGACCGGATGCGGAACCTCATAATGGACAATGCGGATTTCCTTTCCGAAAGGGACGTTGTCATGGAAGAGCGGAGGATGCGTTACGAAGATGATCCGCAGAACCTTGTATTTGAAGAGGTGGTCGCCACTGCATTCAAGAACAATCCGTACAGGTGGCCGGTCATCGGGTGGATGGAGGATTTAAGGAATGTAACGCGGGATGATCTGATGGATTATTACCTGAAACATTATATTCCGAACAATGCGTTTATAGTCATTGCGGGTAATGTCGATGTGCCGGAAGTAATGGCAAAGATAAAGAGCGAGTTCGGCCCCATCCCGAAGGGTCCCGAGATCGGAAAGTTAAACATTCAGGAGCCGGACCAGAAGGGCGAGAAGAGGGTGTATATAAATAAGGAAGCCGAGCTTCCTTATGTCATAAGCGCATATAAAACACCGAATGTTCTTGACCCGGACAGCTATGCCCTTGACGTGCTTGCCGGTGTGCTGTCCGGGGGGAAGAGCGGCAGGATTTACAGGAGTCTCGTTGATGAAAAGCGGATAGCGCTTTCAGCCGGGGCAGGGTACAGCAATTTCAATAAGTTCCCTTTTATATTTTATCTCGAAGGGACCCCGTTGCCGGGCA
>JACRQA010000133.1 GCA_016222915.1 Nitrospirota bacterium
CCCTCTTCAGCGCCTCCAGGAACTTGTCTCTGCTCCTCGATATTAAAGTAGTGGCCGTGCCCGCTGAAGCAAATGCAAGGGGCGTAATCGCGATGGGCCTTACTACGGACGGCAAGACTTATTCAGACATGACTTCCGGTGAAGTTGATGTCCTGTACGCAATCGGAGAATTGCCGCTTACAGAAAGACCGGATACCGGTTTCCTGGTTGTCCAGACATCTTACATGACCGAGCTGGCAAAGCAGGCTGACGTAATACTCCCTGCCTCTACATACCTTGAGTCTGAAGGGACTATTACAAATTATCTTGGAAAAGACAAAGAAGTAAAAAAGATAATAGGACCTGCCGGTGATTCAAAACAGCACAAAGACATCTTCATAGAATTGTCTAAAGTGTTAGGGTCAGCCATAAAACAGACAGCCAAAATCAAGAGCGCCCATGAAGTAAGCAAGCCGGCATTCGTCCCCTTTGAGAAAAAGAAGGGGCTTGATGCAAACCCGGCTGATATTAAGGAAGCCGTCAATGCGAGTGTTATTAACCACTCAAAACTGCTCTGGCTCAGAGAAGCACAAAAGGCGACTGTGTAAAAACAGGGTCAAGGGTCAAGGGGCCAGGGTCAAGAGATTGATCATGGTCCCTTTTTTATTATATGGCTAATATTCTTATCGACGGCTACAACGTGACCGGCACTGCACACGACAACCTTGAGAAAATCCGTAATGACCTTATAGATAAGCTCAAGAGATATTCAGAGATAAAGAAACATCACGTAACACTGGTCTTTGACGGATGGAAGAGTGGACAGAAAGACCAGACTGAAATCAGGACCCGTGATTTGACCGTCATCTATTCCAGGCTGGGAGAAAAAGCGGACCTCGTCATAAAAAGACTGGTCAAATCATCGACCATCCCATGGATTGTTGTAAGCTCAGACAGGGAGATATCCGAATATGCGGCAACACATGATCATGCTGCAGTGTCTTCCGCTGAATTTGAAGAGAAACTATACCTGGCCCTTGGAAATCCGGCTGATGGTCCTTTGATCGGCCTTGACGCGGGAGTTGCTTCATTTAACGATATGGATGATGTAATTGACCCCGTCCCCGCCCGTTCCAGGGGCAACCCGCGGCAGCTGTCAAAGAGGCAAAAAAATAAAATTCAGGCCTTAAAGAAACTCTGACTACTGAGTGCTGAAAGTCACTACAATTTTATAGCGGCAATATGATACACTATTCAGCACACCGAGTGCCCCCTTAGCTCATCTGGATAGAGCACAGGTTTCCTAAACCTGGTGTAGCATGTTCGAGTCATGCAGGGGGCGCTTTTTTATATCTTCTGCAAGTCAATTTGTCTTCGTAAGTTTATTACGCGAAGGCTGTTTCCGGCACATTTCCCCGATCTGTGAATAGGAGATGTCCCTTATATTTTTATGCCCTGCAGATTTCAATTTTTCCTTGTGCCAGTATGTCAGTAAATTCCCGAACACATTCAGCAGGCCCATATTTTTACATAGGGGGTATGACTCGTAAAAAGCGTCTATTTGTTTTACGTAATATTTCGGTTTCATAAAAAACATGGGCAATGCCGGTGGCGGGCCGGCCTTTTCACTCCCCGATACGGCCCCGTCTGCATATCCCCATTCATATCCCATTAAAAGACCGAAGAGCATCTCTTCCTTTGCCCGCTCATCAAGACCGTCCCAATAATGACCGTCAGGCAGCGTCAGAGCGGCATTATTCACCGGCTGAGCGAATACCGAGCTTACGGGCATACTCATAATGAAACAAAAAACCAGTAAGGTCCTTTTCATATTTGCCCCTTCCTTCAAATAACTTTATTGGTCCTAAATACTCAATGACATAATATTAGTTATGCCCGGCATTTATTGTCAATCAACCCCAAGAGGATCTTTTATCCCAGCTTCCCTGAACCCTTTTGCTCTCAGCATGCAACTGTCACACTTCATGCAAGGAGTTGGGGATTGGGGACCAGGGATTGGATCATAACAGCTCCACGTAAATGAATAATCCACACCGAGAGATGTTCCCATTCTGATTATCTCAGCCTTGGTGAGCCTGATCAGCGGAGTGTGTATTTTGAATTTGACCTTCCCTTCCACGGATATCTTTGTGGCAAGGTTTGCCATGTATTCAAATGCCTGTATGTACTCAGGCCTGCAATCAGGATAGCCGCTGTAATCAACGGCATTCGCCCCGATAAAGATGTCCCCGGCCTCCAGTGTCTCCGCCCATGCCAGCGCAAAGGAGAGAAATATGGTATTTCTCGCGGGAACGTAAGTGACAGGGATTGAGGGTTGGGGATTGGGGGTCAGGGGTTGGTCTTTATTACTGACCCCTGACTTTGGCACTTCAATATCAGATGTCAGCGCCGAGCCGCCGATTTCTCTAAGGTCAAAGTTGATAATCAGATGTTTTTTCGCAGCGAACTTTTCCGCATTTCCGCGCGCCAGATCGAGCTCTGTCTTATGCCTCTGACCGTAGTCAAAGCTCAATGCATAAAGCTCGAAACCTTCCGCCTTTGCAACAGCCAGAGTCGTGGTCGAATCAAGCCCGCCGCTTAATAGAACAACCGCCCTTTTCATTATTAAATATCATAGGGGTAATTCATGAATTCCCCCTGCTTTTACTCCCGATTCTGGTCTCCGTACCCGCAATCAAATTTTTTATATTGGGTTTATGCTTATAGATTATTAATGCTGCAAGGACTATCCCAATGGCCACTTTTATTGCAGAGGCCCTTGTTAATATAAACGCCACCGGCATTAAACCCACGGCAGTGATTGCGGCCAATGAGGATATTTTTGAAATTACGGCAACCGCTATCCATATAATAAGTCCAAGCGCTGCAGCCATCGGACTATATACGAGCAAAACACCAAAGCCTGTCGCTACTCCCTTGCCGCCTTTGAAGGACAGAAAAACGGAAAACATATGCCCCAAAACAGCGGACAACCCTACTATGCCGGCCCACAGGTCTTCTGCGATGACACGCTCAGTTTGAACAGGGACGTCGATATAATCAATGATATATTTGCAGATGAGGACCGGGATTGCGCCCTTTATCATGTCTCCCACAAGTGTGAGAAACGCAGGCAATTTGCCTGCTGACCTTAAGACATTCGTGGCCCCGATATTTTTACTGCCCGTGCTTCTTAAATCAATTCCCCTGCTCCTGGTAAAAATAAGGCCGAACGGGATGGAACCCATAAGAAAGGCGACCGGGACAAGGAGATATAAAAGAGGACTTATGGCAAGCACACTACCCGGCATAATATCTCTTCCGGAAGATGATGAAGTATTGCACCCCGGATATGATACCCAGGATCATGGCAATCCAGAGAAGGACTATACCGATATCATATAAATCGCTGATGTGAAAGATCCTGTCCATCAGCTCTATAAAAAAAGGGGAGCTGTTAAAAAGAAGGACCAGTATGGCGGATATTTGTGCCGTGACTTTTATCTTACCGCCCATTTCGGCAGGGATGACTATATCTTTTGAAAGGGCGACCACCCTCAACCCTGTGACTATAAATTCCCTGGCTATAATGACCATGGCAATCCACACCGGAATAATGGCCATATCGACAAGCACAATAAGCGCGGATATGACCAGAAGCTTGTCTGCAATCGGATCAAGGAGTATGCCGACTTTTGTGACCTGCTTTGACTTTCTTGCAATATAACCGTCCAGCAGGTCGGTCAATGATGCGATGGAAAAAAGCACGGCCCCGAGAAATGGGTTCCCTGATGCAACAATCACAAATGGAAGAATTATTACCATCGTGCTGAAGGTAATGATTGTAGGTACGTTAAGCAAGAGACTCCCCTGAGACCTTTTTCCAGAGGCCCGAAGATTTTAGGATAAAGTCTGTAAATTCCCTTACAGCTCCCCTGCCGCCGCCCCTTTTCGTTACGATATCAGCCAGCTCTTTCGCTTCTTCTTCCGCATCTGAGGGGGCCGCGGCAAGCCCTGCCCTCTTCAACAGCTCCCGGTCCACGACATCATCTCCCATAAATGCAACGTTCTCGTTTTCACATGAATACTTCTTCAACATCCGGTCGAACACCTCGGACTTTCTGAATATCTTCTGGTGGACCTCTTTGATGCCGAGCTCTTTGGCCCTTATCTCTACAACCTTCGATTTTCTCCCGGTGATGATTGCGACCGTTATGCCTGCCTTCTGTATCATCTTAATTCCATGCCCGTCTCTGACATGAAATCTCTTGAACTCATTCCCTTCATTATCAAGGATAATGCTCCCGTCCGTCATGACCCCGTCGACATCAAGGACCAGCAGCCTGATGTTTTTGGCCTTTTCCGTGATTGTTTTTTCCCCCTGCCCCTTGCCCCGTGTCCCGTGCCCCTTTGTCTTCATACTATGCCCGCCTTCAGAAGATCATGCAAATGGATTATACCCTCTACAACTTCCTCTTCATCAGCGACGACAAGCACGGTTATGGAATATTTTTCCATCAATGCCACCGCCTTGGCCGCAAGCATATTTTTTCTGATCGTCTTGGGCCTGTGCGTCATGACGTCTCCGGCCCTGAGAGAAAAGAAATCCGCCCCCCATCTTTCCAGCCCCCTGCGCAGGTCACCGTCCGTTATGACACCAAGCAGTTTACCGTCATTATCTATTACGGCTGTTATCCCCAGTCTCTTGGAAGAAATCTCCATAATAGCTTCCTTCATAAGAGTATCGATATTTACCGAGGGAATTACATCGCCTTTGTGCATAAGGTCTTCAACAGTCAGAATGAGCCTCCGGCCCAGGCTTCCGCCTGGATGAAAAAAGGCAAAATCCTCCTGGGTGAACCCTTTCTTATTAAGCAGCGTGATCGCCAGGGCGTCCCCCATTGCAAGCGCCGCTGTTGTGGAAGCAGTCGGAGCAAGTCCCATAGGACAGGCTTCCTCTTTGACCGAAACATCAAGGGAAACATCCGCTGTTCTTGAAAGCATGGATTTGGGATTACCTGTCATGGCAATGATCCTGATGTCCAGTCTTTTCAGTGTAGGCAGAATCCTGACAATCTCCTCTGTATCACCACTGTTGGAGATTGCGAGTACGACGTCGCCTTTCGAGACCATGCCGATATCGCCGTGGCTCCCTTCAGCAGGATTCATGTATAAGGCAGGCGTCCCTGTGGAGGCAAGCGTCGCCGCTATCTTCTTGCCGATGAGACCGGATTTACCCATCCCTGTCACGACTACCTTACCCGCGCACGAATACAGGATATCAACGGCTTCAACGAATGCCTCATCTATCCGGTCAATAAGGGCCTCGACTGCATCGGCTTCTATCCTGAGTATATTTTTTGCCTGATCTATTATTTCGCTCATATCAGCTTACGCTATTAAGTATTGTATGTATGTTATTGCCAGCCTTTTATCAACCGGTGCAATTCCATCAGCCTTTGCGCCAATACGGCAAACCTGTCAAGCTGAAGCATATTAGGACCATCGCATGGGGCGCTGTCAGGGTCTTCATGTACTTCCATAAAAACAGCATCACAGCCCGCTGCCACTGCGGCCCTTGCAAGGGTCTCGATGAATTCCCTCTGCCCGCCGGAGCAGCTCCCCTGCCCTCCCGGAAGCTGAACGCTGTGTGTAGCATCATAGACCACAGGGCACCCGAAATTCCGCATTATGGGAATTGAACGCATGTCCACTACGAGATTGTTATATCCGAAGGTAACGCCTCTTTCCGTAAGTGTTACATTATCGTTTCCGGTTGAACGCACTTTATCAATGATGTTTCCGGCATCCAGGGGCGCAAGGAACTGGCCCTTCTTTACATTTACCGGTTTGCCGGTCCTGGCTGCCGCTATGATCAAATCCGTCTGTCTGCAAAGGAATGCCGGGACCTGCAGAATATCAAGCACCTGCGCCGCCTCCTCCGCTTCCTCTATTGAGTGTACATCGGATATTACAGGCATTCCTGTTTCTCTTCTGACTTTATCAAGGATAGACAGTCCCTTTTTTATACCGGGGCCTCTGAATGAATCAACAGATGTCCTGTTGGCCTTGTCGTATGAGCTCTTGAATATGACGGGGATACCAAATGTTTCTGAATACTGTTTAAGTTTAGCGGCATTTCTTAAAACCGTGGACTCGTTTTCAATGACGCACGGCCCCGCAATAAAGGCAAGGGGGTTATTGCCGCCGATAATGACATTGCCGACTCTGACTTCTCTTGTGTCCATGTTATACGGGTCCCGCTGTTTCCGGGGCCATCTTCTTCCCCTCTTTTTTCGGACAATGGATCGCCGAACCGTGCACATCTTCCGCAGCTTCCATAATGCCTTCTGAAAGTGTAGGATGGGCATGGATAGTACGGGCTATATCTTTTACGGTAAGCCCCTTTTCCATTGCAACAGCTATTTCATGCACAAGATCAGACGCGTGAGGGCCTATGATGTGAGCTCCAAGTATTTTGTCCGTAACTTCATCTGAAATAATCTTGAACATGCCCGCGATCTCTCCCATGGCGTGCGCCTTACCAAGCGCCCTGAACTGGGACCTTCCCACTTTATATTTAAGGCCCTTTTCAACAACCTGTCTTTCTCTCAATCCGACAGAGCCGATCTCGGGACTGGTGAATATCGCAGAAGGTATTACATCATAATTGACCTCGGCATTTCCGCCCATTGCATTTTCAGCAGCAACGGTCCCCTCTTTCGAGGCAAGGTGGGCCAGCATAATGCCGCCTGTAACGTCCCCGACAGCATAAATGCCTTCGACATTTGTCCGCATATGGCTGTCTACAATGATCTCACCCTTGCGCCCTGTTTTCACGCCGGCATTTTCAAGCCCGAGGTCAGTGCTGTTTACGGACCTTCCTACAGACACAAGGACCTTCTCGGCTTCCAATGTTCTTCCATCGGTAAGCTGTACGGATGTCCCCTCGCCTGAGACAACCGCTCTTTCAACACCGGTATTTGCCAGCAGCGTAATCTTATTTTTCTTCAGCTCCCTTTCAAGCAGCAGTGATATCTCATCGTCCTCGCCGGACACCGCATGAGGCAGCATCTCCACCATAGTCACATCAGCGCCGAATTCTTTATATATAAATGCGAACTCACACCCTATTACACCGGCCCCGATTATGATAAGGCTTTGAGGGATGGTCGAGGGATTTATCGCATGATCACTGGACAGAATACGTGTACCGTCAAAAGTAAATCCGGGTATCCCGGCCGGCTTTGATCCTGTGGCAATGATGATTTTGCCGGATTCAATATCCTCATTAGACCCGTCCTTCATTGCAACTCTTATCTTACCCGCCCCTTCGATTGTCCCTCTTCCTTCAATGAGCTTTACACCCCATGATTTAAAAAGACCCCGGATGCCCTTGACCTGAATATCAACAACCTTGTTCTTTCTCTCTACTATCTTATAAATGTTCGGGGACACGCTCCCGTTGAGCTCCAATCCGTAATTTTGGGAGTTTTTTACTTTATGAAGGACTTCCGCTGATGCTATTAGTGTCTTGGTAGGTATACATCCCCGGTTCAGGCAGGCGCCACCGACTTCACTTTCCTCTATGACGGTCACTTCGGCGCCAAGCTGGGCGGCCCTTATGGCAGCAACGTAACCGCCCGGCCCGGCCCCCAGGATTGTAATTTTCATTATTTTAGCTTTACCTCTTCATCGATATACTTTTCATATTCATCGGCATCCATCAGAGAACCAAGCTCCGATTTATCTTCCAGTTCAATAACTGCGATCCAGCCCTTACCATAAGGATCTTCATTGATTATCTCGGGAGAATCAATTAAGTCTTCATTGAAATCCAGGATGGTCCCGCTCAGCGGACAGATCACAGATGAAGTCGCCTTTGTAGATTCTATCTGGGTAAGCTCAGTGCCGGCCTCTACAGTAGAATCCACTTCCGGGGCGTCGACATACACAATATCGCCAAGTGACTCCTGCGCGTAAAATGTAATCCCTATAGTCGCTTTATTGCCCGAAACTTTTACCCAGGCATGTTCTTTGTGATATTTCACATCATCAGGATACATCATTATCCTCCTTGATTAAGATTGCTCAATATAATACTCAATATTGCAGGTGTGAAAATATTAATCATAGAAATAATATTTGTCAAGAAAACAGACTAGTTATCAAATAATTTATCAATAAGCATTTTTGAAGCAGGGTCTGTCCATTCCCTGAACCCAACAACTCTGTGCTTAATAATCCCTTCGCTGTTTATCAAATATGATGTCGGCAGGCCCCCGACACTGTATAATGACGCAGCGGTCCCGCCGCTGTCGGATAGAACAATGAATTCAGCAGGGGTATGTTTTAAAAACTCATTGACTTTGGCAGCCGACTGATCAGTTGCAACAGAAAGGATTGTGAGGCCCTTGTCTTTGTACTCCTTGTGTAACTTATTAAGATGGGACCTTTCTTTCCTGCAATACGGACACCACGTTGCCCAGAAATTCAGGAGAACAGGCTTGCCCTTAAATGATGACAGAGAAACATCTTTGCCCGATACATCCTTCAAAATAAAATCAGGGGCCTTGGCCCCAATGCTGTTGTCATACAGTAAAGGATCAAATCCTTCAGCGTAACACGAAGTCTGCTGTGATAATAAAATAAGAGCGACGGCGATACACATCGACAGATAAATCAAACTTGATCTTTTCATGTTATGGTTTCATGCCTTTCCATTAATTAAAATGTACGGTAAATTATGCGGTCCGTTTTATGGTGCCGGAGGCGGGAGTTGAACCCGCACAGGGTTGCCCCTACCGGATTTTGAGTCCGGCGCGTCTGCCATTTCACCACTCCGGCTTTCTGGCCTGCAAAAATGCCTTATCGCGTGACACTATAGTGTGCACTATCACTGAACAAAAAATAAATATCTATAATTCGTAATAAGAATATTTCAGATAAAACGTTACCTCGTACTTATAAAATAACTGACTGAGCGGTTGTATGTACGCTCCTCTTTCGCATTGAAAAAACATGCCGGAAGCTCATTGTTTTTTCTATGGTAATGAAGACATTCGCAGCATTTGTATTTTCTTTCACACGGACCGTACGTGCAGTTGCAATAGGGATTATTATTTTCCATCCTGCATTCCATAAAGAGACCTCCGGTGTTTTGTTTAAATTAAGATAAATTAACCTGGAAATATTATCAAGGGCGCCCCATAACGGTATCCAAATGGCCGTTGACCGGCGCAGACGATGGCTTATCTTACGGTTAAAGTTTCCCAAACGGGATACCGATAATTACAAGTAGATAATCTAAATAATTACGCATCATAGCGGAATAAAAATAATAATTAAAGGGTAAGGACCAGGATACTCAGAGGATAGTTGATACATCATTATCAACTCATAAAATAAACGGACCATGCCGGGTCCTTCCCCATATAACAGAAATCAACAATTTACTGAAAAAGGGAAACTATGTTTGTAATAATCGGAATAGTCGTTGTGCTTGGATCAGTTATAGGCGGTTATCTGCTGGAGCACGGGAATATCCATCTTCTTTTTCAGCCGGTTGAGTTGCTCATAATCGGCGGCGCTGCGGTCGGCGCATTCTTGATCTCTTCTCCCTCAAAAGTAGTTGGACTCGTTACAAAAAATATCGCAAGGGTCTTTTCAGCCAAAGCCGCTAGCAAAGCTGAATTTCTTGAAGTGCTCGGTGTGCTTAATGCAATTTTTACAAAAATGAGAAAAGAAGGTCTTATTGCCATTGAGGGGGATATCGAAAAACCTGACGAGAGTCCCTTATTCACCAAATATCCGAGCATACTCAAAAACCATCATGCAGTCAGTTTCATATGTGACAACCTCAAGGTAATTATCTCCGCAAATGTGACCCCGTTTGAGCTTGAAAATATAATGGAGCTTGAGATGGATTCTCATCATCACGAAGCCTTGATTCCGGCACATGCAGTAGCAAAAATTTCAGACGGTCTGCCGGCCCTCGGTATCGTGGCGGCGGTCCTTGGTGTCGTGCTGACAATGGCAAAAATTTCAGAACCGCCGGAAGTGCTCGGTCACAGTATTGGCGCAGCTCTTGTCGGGACCTTCCTGGGAGTTTTATTGAGTTACGGGTTCGTGGGTCCGATAGCCACACATCTCGAGCACATAGCTGAAGAAGATGTAATATTATTTCAGGTCATCAAGATTGCGCTTGTGTCCTTCGTAGGTGGGGCGGCCCCTCAGATAGCGGTTGAGTATGCCAGACGTGTCATTCCTTCCGGCGCTAAACCCGGCTTTACCGAATTGGAAGAAGCCATGAGAAAATGAGTAAAAACAAATCAATAATTGTCAAGAAAGTCAAGAAAGTCACAGGGGGGGGACATCATGGCGGTGCATGGAAAGTAGCTTATGCTGATTTTGTAACGGCCATGATGGCCTTTTTCTTGCTGATGTGGCTGTTAAATATGACTTCAGAGGAAAAAAGGGCGCGGCTTTCCACTTACTTTAAATACTTCAGTGTATATGACAGCGGCGGCACATCCTGGATGGAAAAATCAAGCGAGATATTCGCTGAGTCCGGGGAAAACTCACAGAAGGTCTTCGCCGATAATCGGAATGAGGCGATAGACAATTCAACTACGGAAGCTTCATTAAACAACATGCAGGATTCTTTGGAAAAAGACATCACTGAAAAGCTGGGGGACATAAAGGACCAGGTGCTGGTAGATGTAGTGGATGAAGGTATCCGTATACAGATGATTGATAAGGAAGGAAGTTTAATGTTTGAACAGGGCAATACAAATTTGACTCCAAAGGCCAGGAAAGTCCTTAAATTGATCAGTGAAGACATTAAAAAATATCCCAACAAGGTCATCATCGAAGGACATACCGACTCAGTGCCGTACGCGGGGAGCCAGTACAGTAACTGGGAGCTTTCCACGGAAAGGGCATCTTCTGCAAGAAAAGAGCTTGAAGCGACCGGTCTGGACCCTAAAAGGATCACCCGTGTTGCGGGTTATGCGGATACGGACCCTCTTATTAAAGATAATAAGCAAGACCCGCGAAACAGGCGAATAAGTATCACGCTAAGTGTGCAGAAGACGTCTGCGCCGGTTAGAAATATTTCAAAACAGGCCATAATAAGCAGTGACGAAAAACAACTGAAGAAAGTATCTGAAGATATCAGGGACATGATAGACGATTCGCAGATTCCAGCAGTTGATAAGCATCCAATAAGTACACCTACTCCCGCTACTGAAAACCAGAAAACAGGAGAGGGCCAACCGATTATCAAGAAACAGGAATGGCCTGCGTTTCGTCCGATACCGAAGATTGAACCTGAGATTTCCGGCAAGGAAAAATCCCCTGTCATTAAGACCCCTGATTACGATTCCATAATCAGGGAAGGTCAATCTTCATTAAAGAACGGGACCAGCACTTCGAAAAATAAAGATCATTCCAAATCCGGCAAAATCAGTGACCGGGACAATCCGGTCATAAAAGAAGGCAAAAGTCCTTCTATGATCAAAGAGCTTTCAGAGCCCATAATAAAATTCAATTAATACAAAACAGGATCAACCGGCCTGAGGTAGCCTGATAATAAACGACGTGCCCTTTCCCGGCACGCTCCTGGCCTCTATGCTCCCACCCTGCTCCGCGATGATGCCGTGGGCTATCGAAAGTCCGAGCCCGGTACCTTTGTTCACGGGCTTTGTGGTAAAGAATGGATCAAATATTTTCGGCAGGATGTCTTTCGGTATTCCCTTGCCGTTATCAGCCACTTCTATAAGCGTTAATTTCAATTCACTGTCAAAAGAAGTTTTAAACTCAATCCTTCCACGCCTGTCTGTATCGGAGATGGCATGCTCGGCATTAATCAGCAGGTTAAGGATCACCTGCTGCATCTGCTGACGGTCGACTGCAACATAAGGGACTTTTCCATAGCTTCTGATTATTTCAATATTCGTGGATTTCAGCCAGTATTCATGCAGCTCCACAGTCTTATCGATGATATCATTTATATTTTCGACGCTCTTTTGGGCGGGTGTCTGCCTTGAAAATGTAAGCATGTTTTCAACGATCCTCTTGCACCTGAGCGCTGAATCATAGACATTCCGCAGGTATTTTTTGGTGGTGTCGTCTTCATTCTTCATAAGGAGCATTTCTGTATATCCGATAATCCCTGTCAGAGGATTATTGATCTCGTGGGCCACCCCTGACGTCAAGGTGCCGAGGGAAGACAGCTTGTCAAGATGATATACCTGGTCTTTCAGCCTTCGGGTCTCCGTAATGTCCTTCATTATATATACCGCCGCCTTATGTTCATCATAAAATATCGGGTAGTAGCTGATAAGATAATATGTGTCATTCAACGTCCGTTCTACAGCGCTCTGTGACGCGCCGTCCGCGCTTTTGCCGATAACACACCATTCATGAGGCTGCTTTAACCCGAATAGTTCATAGTACGGCCTCATTATTATGTCTGCCGGCTCCTTGCCGAACAGATTTGCAAAGGCCTTATTGGTCCGCAATATCTTATAGTTCTGATCGATGACGAAGATATAATCCGTTATAGAATCGATGATGTTCTGCCACCACTTCTGGCTTTTATATATCTGCCTGAAGAGTATGGACTGTTGCTCCAGATCATCGTCTTTATCCTTATTCAGAGAGGCCGCCCCCCGGACCCTCTCAAGCACCCTGGAAAGCTGACCCTCATAACCGGCGTCTTTCAGCAGGTAATCATAGGCGCCCTCTTTTATCGCCTCGGCGGCCTGTAATTCTTTCCCCTTTTGAATTATCGCAATGACCGGTATGTACAGGTTCCCTTTCCGTATTTCCCTGATAAACCCGGGGGATGAATTGAAGAGCGCATAATCTATAAAAACAGCGTCAATCTTTTCACTGTTCAGGACGCCGAGGGCCTTCTGAGTGTCCCGGAGCCTTATGATTTCAAGCGGGGAAGATATGTCCCGGAAAGCCTTTTCAAGCAGGGCGCCGTCTTTAATGGTTTTGTTGATGAGGAGGACTTTCTTTTTATCGGACTTTATATTCATCTGGGCTCTTTTTTACTTTCACCGTCGCTGAGAAGCACTATATCGACCCGCCTGTTCTTTGCCCTTCCCTCCGGTGCGTCATTTGTCGCCACCGGTCTGTTTTCCGAATAACCTATCGCAGATATTCTCTCCGGTTTCATATTATGGTGGTCGATGAAATATTTTACAACATTTATTGCGCGTGAAGCGGAGAGCTCCCAGTTTGACGGGAATGTTCCGTTGTGTATGGGGATATTGTCCGTGTGTCCTTCTACCCGTATCATGTTGGGATGCTGAAGCAGGGCCGAGGCTATTTTATCGAGCACTTCCCTGGAGCCTTCCTTAAGGCCGGCTGTCCCCGATTCAAAGAAATATTTGTCCGCAACAGATATTACTACTCCCCTTTCATCTCTTTTGATGTCAATAGAGCCCTTTGAATCCGTAACCAGCGTTCCGAGAATATCTTTGACATTCGATTCTACTTCGACATCTGCGGGGATGAATATCTGCACCCCTTCAATAACGGATACCGCATTTCCCCTCGCCCCCTCGACATTAAAAGCTGACCTCATTGAATCCACAAATTTTCCCAGCTTGCTTGTATCGATATTGCTGATGGCATACATGGCCGTAAAGAAACAAAACAGGAGCGTGACGAAATCGGCGTAGGACACCATCCAGCGTTCGGTATTTTCGTGTTCTTCCTCTCTGGGGCGTCTTTTTCTCATGGCCTATTTTCGTGTCAGATATGAGCTCAGATGCTCCCTGAGATAATAAGGACTCCTTCCGGCCTGGATGCTGAGCACCCCGTCTATTATCATCTCCCTCAAGAATATTTCACGTTTGATATTATTCATCATTTTTTTTGCGATCGGCAGGAACAATAAATTGGCCGAGGCCACACCATAGACCGTAGCGACAAACGCAACTGCTATCCCCGAACCAAGCTTGGCGGGATCGCTGAGATTCTCCATGACATGTATGAGCCCCAAAACAGCGCCTATGATTCCAATGGTAGGGGCATAGCCGCCCGCTGCCTCAAATACCTTTGCCGCCCTTCCCCTTTCCTCCTCAAAGGTCCGGTTGTCCTGTTCAAGCGAGCTGAGCAGCACCTTGGGGTCTATGCCGTCGATCACCAGCCTGAGCGCGCGTCTGAAAAAACCGTACCCGATATTGTTTATCTCACTGTCCAGCGA
>JACRQA010000148.1 GCA_016222915.1 Nitrospirota bacterium
ACTTGTTTATGGCGCGGTAAGGAGTCCGCTGGCCCAGCCGAGAAATCTGATCGGCGGGCACGTCATCTCCGCAGTCATAGGTGTTGCGAGTTATCAGATGTTTAATGAACATATGTGGCTGGCGTCTTCTGTGGCGGTGGCAACTGCAGTTGCGCTTATGCATTTCACAAAGACGCTCCATCCTCCTGGTGGAGCAACCGCTTTGATCGCTGTCATAGGCGGCGAAAATATTCACGACCTTGGTTTTTCTTATGCAATTGTTCCTGTAGGGGCAGGAGCGGCAATTATGCTGGTTGTCGCGCTGCTCGTAAATAACCTGGCAACAAACAGAAGGTATCCCGAATTCTGGATTTAGCGCAGCAGAGGATCTTCTTGTTGTAACCGGCCTTCGTGATCTCCTTAAAAAAGATCTGCTTTGAGAGAATCGACTTCAAATGAAATCACAATTCTCCCCAGTCAAAGCTCATGCGTTTTTTATTATGTATGTATTTCTCAGCTGACAGCGCGGCGAGGCACCCGTAAGCGGCCGCTACAACAACCTGCCTGGCTTCAGCGCAGGTCACATCGCCTGCCGCGAATACGCCGGGGACGGAAGTCTCCATCGTCCTATGGGTGATGATGCAGGATTTATCACTGAGGGGCAGGGTCGAGTCAAGGAAGTCAACGACCGGCTGGCTTCCCTGGAGATATACAAATACCCCGTCCATCGGGAGCTCCTGTTCCTCTCCGGTGACCGAGTATTTGACTTTAATTTTTGTAACGATCTCATCGCCTTCTATTGATATGACCCTGCGACCGGTAAGAAGGGTGATTTTATCCGAAGAGTGCACAGGGTGGTCTGCCGGAACATTAATATCTCTGGTCGGGGACAAGATATATACGGTCTTTGCGGACCTTGCCAGCAGTTCAGCCTCCCTTACCGCTTCTTCGGAATTTCCGATTACACATACAGTCAGATTTTTAAAGAAAGCCGCGTCGCATACCGCGCAGTAGCTCACCCCTTTACCGAGATATTTCTCTTCACCGGGGATGGACGGCTTTCTCCCCATTGATCCGGTGGCAATAATGACCGTCTTTCCTCTGTATGTATTGTCCATCGTGTCTATTTCTTTTATATTACTTTCGGGCCTGATTCCGACAACCTGGGCCTCTATATATTCTGCGCCGAATTTTATGGCCTGATTGCGGAAGATGCTGAGAAGCCCACTGCCGGACACCGGTTTAACAAGCCCAGGGTAGTTCTCTATTTTGCTCGAATACGCAAGCGCCCCTGCTGCAGGGGATTTGTCAAGAACTATGGTTTTCAGCCCGGCCCGAGATGAGTATTGAGCGGCGCTCAGACCGGCAGGCCCTCCACCGATAACTATCACATCATAAAGTTTTTCCATCAGTAGCACTAGTTGAATAATTATTGTTTATGAAACAACAAACGTTTTTCTTGATTTAAATAATACCAGTTTTTCTTCAGCGCCGCATCTTTATTATCATGATGTGAATTGTCGGGGTTTTATTCTGCAACGGATACCTTACTATTACAGTAAATTGGGACCGTATGATTTAAATCATATGATATAAATCATCGCACAACTATTGTTAATTGTATATAAAATTAGAATCTTTTTTATAAATATCGATAAGGAGGTTTATGCGATGAGCAACAATGCTGCAAAGCACCTTTTCATCTGGGGGAGCTTACTCTGTTTTGTTATTCTCATTGTTCTAACAGTTGATACCATGGGAAAACTTGACAGCAGGGCGCCCGAAATAACGGCAGAGGTTGATGCCGGGAAAAAAGTGTGGCATAAATATGACTGTATCGGCTGTCATACGATTCTCGGCAATGGCTCGTACTTTGCCCCTGATATGACCAAGGCAACTGTCCGCAAGCCAAAAGGGTACCTTAAAAAGTTTATCATGAACCCGAGGGCCATCAGGCCGAATGCCGCCATGCCTGTGCTGGGCCTGTCGGAAAAAGAGGCAAACGACCTGATAGCTTTCCTTGACTGGATGTCAAAAGTGGACACAAATAACTGGCCGCCTCCGCCCATACTGGCCCAGGCCGCTGCAGGGAAGGCCGCAAGCGCCGGTCAGGTCCTTTTTCAGCAGCATGACTGCGCTGCGTGTCATCAGATTAAGGGAATTGGTGGTGTTGCCGGCCCTGATCTGACGAATGCAGGATCAAAACAGCCAGATCCGGATTGGCATATTGCCCATTTGAAAAATCCTGAATCTCTCGTGCCTGACTCTGCAATGCCGGCCTTTAACGAGCTGAGTGACCAGGAACTGAGAGACCTCGCAGAGTATCTGGTAACACTGAAATAATTTTTTTCAATATGGAGGACTATAAATGAAATACCAAAGTCAGAAAATAGCACTGAACTTCTATACGGCCGCTGTAGTGCTCTTTCTTGTTCAGGTGCTGGTAGGAATTATTGCCGCACTTCAGTTTATGTGGCCGGATTTCTTTGTCCTGAACTTTAATACCATAAGAACACTGCACATCAACGCCCTTGTCGTCTGGCTTCTCATGGGCATGATGGGGGCCACTTATTACGTTGTGCCTGAAGAATCGGAAACAGAACTCTGGAGTCTTCCCCTGGCGCAATTGCAGTTCTGGGCCACTGTGCTTGCCGTGACCCTTGTAGTTGTCGGATATATTGTAATGGGCATCTTCCCGCAGGCCAACATGGAAATATTCGGCACACTTCTTCTTAATGAGGGCAGGGAATATATAGAAGCTCCGCGATGGGCCGACATACTTATTGTGGTTTCTGTCCTCCTTTTTCTCTTCAACTGCTTCATGACGATAATGAAGACAAAAAAATTCACCGCAGTGCAGGGGGTCCTTTTAGGGGGACTGACGTTTCTTGCGCTTATGTACCTGCCGGGAATGTTTTATACAAAGAGCATGGTCAAGGACCAGTACTGGTGGTGGTGGGTGGTCCATCTCTGGGTTGAAGGTTCCTGGGAACTAATCGCTGCCGCCCTTCTGGCCTTTATGCTTCACAAACTCCTCGGCACGGATGTCAAAGTTCTTGCAAAGTGGATGTATATCGAAGTAGGCCTGGTGATGTTTACGGGCATACTTGGGCTTGGGCATCATTACTACTGGATCGGGACGCCAGCATACTGGCTCTGGGTAGGCGGCATATTCAGTTCACTCGAACCGATTCCGCTGCTGCTGATGGTTTGGGATGCCTTCAGGACAACACGTGAGACACGGGGCGTTGTCAGCAACAGGATTGGATTATATTTAACTGTGTCCCACGCGATATTCAATTTTGTCGGAGCAGGTTTATGGGGTGTCATTCATACCCTGCCGCAGGTCAATAAGTGGACCCACGGGACCCAGCTCACTACCGCACACGGACACCTCGCGTTTTACGGTGCTTATGTGCTTCTTATTGTGGCAATGATTTATGTAACAGTGCCGTCAATAAGGGGAGCAAAGGAATTTAACCAGTCAAAGGGATATCAGTCATTCTGGTGGATGACCATATCCATGGTATTTATCGTGGTCACTATTACAGCGGCCGGGATGGTCCAAACCTACCTTGAAAGGCTCTTCGGCCTGGACTATGTTTCCGTCAAGGCGAACTACAACCTCTGGTTCTGGATATTCAGGGCGATCTTTGGCGTCGGCTTTCTGGTGGGCGTGCTTATTCTCGTTGTCGATGTGCTTACTCTTGGCAAGAAACCAGCAGCATCAGGTTCTTAAATAGCAGGAGCTTCATTTTATGCCGGGACGGATGGGAATAATATCCGTTCCGGCATATGTTTTTACCGGATTATTTCATTAACTATGACATGAGTCATACACAATAAAACAATTTTGCTTCATCATAGAAACATGAACGAAAATGCACTGCATATGACGAGGCGTATAACACAGATCTTGTTTGTCCTGCTGATTATTCTCGCCCCTGTTTTTGATATCCTGCGTTTTGATTCAGCAACCGGAAGCCTGATTGTTTTCGGCAATGAATGGAGCATAGGGTTAGAGAAAGGATTTTACGAAATTCATTCCCTGGAAAATGCCTCACATGTAGCGTGGCGTTTCTTTCTTAAAGCCATCCTGCCGTGGGCCCTTATCTTGTCGGTGTTCCCCGTTCTCGGTGCGCTTACAGGAAGGTTTTTCTGCGGGTGGTTCTGCCCTGAAGGCGCCATATTTGAACTCTTTGATTTCCTGACTTCAAAGATACTGGGCAGGAGAAGTCTTTTACACAAAAAGCCGAATGACAGCGGCATCCCCGCTCAAAGCAGAAGGCCATACATCATACTGGCAGTCTTCCTCATGATAATCATTCCACTGTTTGCCGGTACAGTCCTGACCGGATACTTCGTCAACCCCCGCACTATATGGGGCCAGATAATTACCTGGGAATTCACCTTTGGTGTTAAGGCGGGTATCATCGGTGTCTCCATATACATATTTATTTCGGCGATGTTTGTTCGGCATAACCTCTGCAAGTATGTGTGCGGAGCCGGACTCATGCAGATGTTATTCGGATGGGCAAGTCCCGTTTCTTTAAGAGTTAACGCGGACCCCGGGAGACTTGCCGCTTGTACTGATTGCAAGGGATGCGAAAGGGTCTGTTTTATGAATGTTAAACCAAGGCTGCCCAGGAAAGACATAAATTGTGTGAATTGCGGAGAATGTATTAGCGCCTGCAATAAGGAATTAGGGAAAGGCAGGGGAGTTTTTAATTACACTCAGTCGAAACTTTGTGCAGTACCGCCCAAAGAAGCGATCGATAAACATAACAATGGAATATCTGATTTAAAAACATCATTGGGAGGGAAATGCTATGAAAAAACCTGTAGTAGACTATGACCTGTGTATAGGCTGCGGTTCATGTGTAGAGTTATGCCCGGAGGTATTTGAACTCAGGGAGGACGGGGCAAAGGCCTTTGTCATTGCGGAGGACAAGTGCAATACCTGTGATTGTGAGGAAGCCGCCGGGGTATGTCCGGTAGAGGCGATATCAATCTCAGAGCAATAGATATATAATTATTATCTAATCTAAAACAATATTATACAGGAGGGTGCATGGAGATCCTTGATTTGAAGAAATTGATAAAATTTTATCCCAACAAAATATCAAGAGAAATGCTTACCGACAAACCGGAGATGAGAGTGGCCCTCATGTGTCTTGAGCCGGGGCAGAAACTGGACCCTCATAAAGCGCCGATGAGGCTGTTAATGTATGTTGTTGAAGGGAAGGGGACCTTTACGGTCGGAGACGAGATAATAGAAGCTGATGAGAAGACATGTCTTCCATGCGACCCTATGGTTTCACATGGATTTAAGGCAGACAGGGGAGAACGGCTTGTCGTTATGGCAATCGTGACCCCTGTGGAGTAGTATAACGTGTTGTATCTGATTAGAGTTTTTTATAAGCGGATTAAGACGCTATTCAATTTGCAGTTATGTGATATTATATTAGCGATATCCTTGATTGTATCTGAATACCCATTTAGAAATAGAGTCTGCTTGTTCAGACCAAATTATTAACCGGGGAGGTGCTCATGAAGCCAGTAATCGATTATGACGCATGTACAGGTTGTGCAACTTGCGTTGAACTCTGTCCTGAGGTATTTGAACTCGGGAGTGACGAAAAGGCGTTTGTAAAGGCAGAAGATAAGTGTGATACCTGTGACTGCCAGGAAGCGGCCGATACTTGCCCTTCTGAGGCGATATCTATCCAGTAATTAAAAAGCCTGCCGAACAACACCACAAAACAATGGTCCCGCCGGCAAATATGATTTTGCCTGCGGGATATTTTTCTTGACCAGCTGATAACATCTAATTGAAAATGAATTTCAATTTCCTTGACAAAAAGTGGAGAGAATATATAGTATTTAAGTCATGAAGGTATTTGGAAAGCGGACAAGCGAAGGCAGCCGGCAGATAACCCAGAAGAAAGAGAAATTAAAAAACTTCCTCAAAGAAAAAGGCTTAAAGTCGACCCGTCAGAGGGACCTTATCGCCTCGGAGTTTCTTAAGATCGGAGAACACATAACCGCGGAGGAACTCTACAGGGAAATCAATAAGAAGTACAGTGACATCGGATATACAACAGTCTACCGCACTTTAAAGCTCCTGAATAAATCAGGCCTTGCCGCAGAAAGGGTCTTTGCGGACAATCTTACCAGGTATGAGCCGTTATCAGCAGAAGACCATCACGATCATCTCATATGTATGAAATGCGGATCAATTACGGAATTTCAGGAACTGAAGATAGAGAGACTGCAGGACCGGGTTGCCGAAGAATTTGGTTTTCTTGCCGTGTCACACAAAATGGAGCTCTACGGATACTGCAACAAATGTAAAGATAATGCATAGCCCATAAACTTTATCGGAACATAGCCGGGAAGTTTACTGAGTGTAATTCAAAACCCTAATACCTGACAAACGGACAATAGACGGAATACAGGAGATTCAAAGCTGATGCACGACCACGGTCATAAACAGAATGAGAAGGAGGGCGAGGCCCCATCAATATGTCTCGTAGGCAACCCGAACGTAGGTAAGAGCGCAATATTCGGTCTATTGACAGGCCGCTACGTGACGGTATCCAACTATCCCGGGACAACCGTAGAAATTACCGGAGGCGAAGCTTATATTCAGAAGAAGAAATATCAAATCATAGATACCCCCGGAGTCAACAGCCTTGTCCCTATGAGTGAGGACGAAAAAGTCACCCGTGACATTCTTCTTCAGAAGAAATCCGACACTGTGGTACACGTGGCCGATTCCAAGAATATGAAGAGGTCCCTTTTTATTACCATCCAGCTCATTGAAATGGGACTGCCTCTTGTTATCGATCTGAATATGAGAGATGAGGCATCGAGCAGGGGAATAGATATTGATGAAAGCGCATTAAGTGAAATATTCGGATTGGATGTAGTTTCAACCATAGCTGTCCAGAAAAAAGGCATTAACTCCCTGAAGAAGGTAGCTGTTAAGCCCAGGGTGTCAGAGTATAAATTCAATTATGACTCTAATATTGAAGCGTGTATCTCCAGGATAGGACCTCTCTTGCCCGAATCCCACATATCCAGGCGGTCAGTCGCGCTTATGGTGCTTTCCGGAGACAAGACGCTGAGAAGCTGGCTTCAACATAATCTCAACAAAGAGAAGATCAATCTTATAGAGTCATATATAAATGATACCGCGGAAAAATATTCCCAGCCCGTGAGCTATGTGATCAGCGAGCAGAGACTCAAAGTAGTTGAAGAGATTGCAGGCAAAATCATCAAAAAGACGGCCCCGCAGCGGAAGAGACTTTCAGGATTTTTCGAGCAGGTCACTACACATCCTATATGGGGCTTCCCCTTTCTTATGATTGTCCTTTATGTTGTGTATGAATTTGTGGGCAGGTTCGGCGCCGGGACCCTCGTGGATTTTTTCGAGGAAATAGTTTTTGGCGAATATCTCAATCCGTGGGCCGTAAAGATTGTTATGGCCTTGATGCCTGTTCAACTATTGCAGGAGCTGTTAATAGGGCCTTATGGCGTAATAACGATGGCCCTAACATATGCAATAGCCATAATCCTCCCAATTACCGCGACATTCTTTATAGCCTTCTCAATAATGGAGGACTCAGGGTATTTGCCTCGCCTCGCTGCCATGTTAAATAAGGTATTCAGGATCATGGGACTCAATGGCAAGGCGGTGCTTCCAATGGTCCTCGGGCTCGGCTGCGATACTATGGCGACCCTTACAACCAGAATACTCGATACGCCTAAGGAACGGCTGATTGTTATTATTCTTCTTGCCCTGGGGGTG
>JACRQA010000040.1 GCA_016222915.1 Nitrospirota bacterium
GCAGAATTATGAGGGGGGCTACTAATGTCCGGTCAGGACCTGGTACCACATCCGGAGTCCGGTTATCGCAATAATGACGGCGATAGCTAGGCGGAGATATTTGGTATTTACCTTCTTGCTGACCCTCCCGCCTATCTGCGCGCCCGGCACAGTGCCTATCACCAATGCAATTGTATACGGCCACAATATCTGTCCGGTGGCCATCTTGCCGATAGTCCCTGTAACGGCCCCGAGAAATACGATACCTAGGGTGCTGCCTATTACAATACGGGTTGGAATATTAAGGAGGTATATCATGGCAGGAATATATATAAACGCGCCCGGTGCGCCGACCATCCCGCCGAATGAGCCTATTGCAAGACTGATCATACATGCAAGAGGTTTGTTGTAACTAAGGTCCTCAGGCTTAATGTCTTCTCCCTGTTCCCGTTTGGGAATAAACATGACTATTGCCGCGATAACGGCCATGGTGGCGAATATGGCCAGCAGGAAGTCGCTCTTGGTGTGCTTGGATAACAGAGAGCCCGCGAGATTGCCGAGCGCATTACAAAGTCCCATATACAGGAGCAGTGACTTACTGACAAATTTATTCTTATGATGAACAATTAGACCTGAAAGGGAAGCTGAAAGCACTTGCACCATACTGACTGCCGCTACCTCTTTCATATCCAACTGCCCGACGCCTAATAGCGGAGGGACATAAAGAAGTAATGGGATCATGAATATGGCGCCTCCGAGACCAAGGAGGCCAGATAGAAACCCGCCCCCAAGCCCAAGCATCAAGAGAGTAATTATAAAAGGTATGTTCACGGCATGCTCCTTCCTTATCAGATAAAGTTAAGATATGAACGTGAAAGCGATAATTATCCGCAGCAGCATGAGCAACTGCCTTTACCTTTCTTCCCCGGCACACCGGCTTTGGTCAGCTCATCAATAAGCTCCTGCTCTGTGATCTTTCCGTCCCTCAATCCCTTGACTTCGGCGAGCGGTAAATCATTCAGGTATACGGCGGGGGCCGGTGCGTCAGGCCCGGCTTCTTTTTTAGTGAGGATTACAACTTCAATTTCAAATGCCTTTGCCGCGCTTCCAGCGGCAGCGGTGTTGTCTCTTCACCTGCCCCCGGGCGGGTCGTTGTTGATGAGTTTCAGGATGACTGACATATTTTTATCCTCCCTTATATAAGAGTTGAATTCAGAGTGATGTTTGTGAATAACAGATCGTATCTAATTTTTTCTTTTGCCGGGATACTTGCCTTTTTTGGTCACCGGGCAACATTCAGGCCCCTCCAATGCAGCGGGGTAATCCTTCCTGATGGTCCCAAGAAGATCGAGGACAAATGGATTCTTAAGGAAATAACATCTGAGTCTTCCGTCTACAAAGTAATCGATAACGCCGGCATGTCTCAAAGCGGAAAGGTGCTGGGAGATATTGGACTGGCTGATTTCAATAAAATCCTGCAGGTCTGTCACGCATTTTACACCTTTGGAAAGCTCTTCCAGAATAGCGATCCGGGCGGGATGGGCAACAAGTTTCAATATCTCGATTCTTGCCATTACATCATTCATACATTATAATATTAGAGAAATAGAATATAATAGTCAAGCTTCTTTTTTAGATAAATAAAACAGATGATAAACAAGTCGTTACTTACAATCCCGATTTAGCAGTGACCTTATTCGGGAACGAATTGAAAAATAGACAGGAGGATTTAAATGGACAAGATAACGATAATTCTTAATGAGGGCCCAAGTAATATACGGTCATGGAATGGCTTGAGGGTTGCCGCAGGGACTGCAGGGGCTGATATGGAAGTTGAGGTCTTCCTGCTTGACGCAAGTGTTTATGCAGCGAAGAAAGGGCAGAATCCACCAAAAGGATTAATTGAGCTGAATTTGGCCAATAAGCTGACCGAGCTTATGAAGTTAGGGGTCAAGGTAAGGGCCTGCGGGACATGTGTCGACCAGGGAGGGCTGACCAAAGATGAGCTAATAGATGGCGTCATCGTAAGCAATGTAGCGGATTTGGCCAACTCCATTAAGGAAAGCAAGAACGTTTTGGTTTTCTGAGTCCCATCGATTATCAGCCAGAGGTGAAGAACTTTTAAAACTCATACCTCACCTGAACATAAACATTGTCATTCTCATCAAGGCTGCCGAACTGGTCCCACTCATCTCCGCCGCCGAAGACATTCGCCCCGACTGCCGCCCATATGGAATCGGAGAAGTTGTATTTGACCTCCGGGTTCAAAAGGTAATCGCTGTCGGACGGGCTATAGAAGGAAAAGAAGGAGAGCCTCAGCGTCTGATGTATCATGAGTTGCGTCAGCCTCACGGAGGCAAGATCATGATGCTTCTTATCCTGTGGGAATCCTGGAGGGACATTCTCTTCATACTCTGAATAATCATACATGTACTCTCCGTAGTATTGAAGCCCGATAGTGAAGTCTTCCCACATCTGTCTCTGATAGCCGATCAAAAATCTTCCCTGGGAATTCGGCGTCATCGGGTCTGTGCCGTCCCTGTCTTCTCTTGAATCATAATATCCTGCCTCAAGGCTCAGAACTCCATCCAGTGCCCTTCCCTGAAGACTCGCGCCGTAAACGGAAAGCTCCGGATAAACAAGGTTGATTTTTGTCGGGGAGGTCATGCTGTCGGGGAGCATCGAAGGCTGCCTGAAAAAGCCCCGGTAATAATACAATGAAGCATCATAACCCGCTACATCACGGTATACCCTGAATGCGATCTCGGTGTTTTCAAGAGTGCTTGATGGCTGTTCTTCTTCCCTCTTTGTAACAAGAGGCATCGGATCGAACATATGGAATCTCTTCCGATCAGGGAAGTTGTTAGGCTCAAAAAATGGAATGATAATTAATTCCGAAGAGGCGAATGACGGATACAGGCCGATCTTTACGGCATCGCTGCCGAGCTTCAAATATTCCAGCGGCCTCCCGGAGAAAAAAGCCTCATAGTCTTTCGGAAACACGTCATTAATAAAAATCAGATCGCCAAGCCCCCATGTGATTATCTGCCTGCCGATTCTCGCATCCCAGCTTGAAGACGTGTAATCAGCATATCCTTCTCTTAATTCCAGATGAGAAGCGTCGTCAATATGGTCATAGAAGGCGTCTGTTTTCAGGAACAAATGGAATGGGTCTTTGCTCGCGTCAAGCTTTAACTGCGCTCTTTCCTCTGCCCATTTAAAGTCCTTGCCGTCAGGATTTGACGTAGTGGTATCAACAGAGTAGTTGCCCTGAATGAAGCCGTGAAGGGATATATCGCTTGCAAATGTCCGGCTTGATAGAAGAAGCGTTACCAGACACGTAACTATAATGAACTTTATTATCAGAAAAATCTCCCCTTGCCCCCCTTTAGTAAAGGGGGGCTGGGGGGATTTGTCTTTCAACTGCTGATCGCTCGGTACGAGTCGATCCCGACTGACTGCTGACCGCTGACCGCTTTTCATTCTGTCCACTTCTTCGGCGGCTGCTTTAAAAATCGTTCACTGAAAAGGTTGTCCTCAATACCGATGTTGTAGTCGGCCTTTGTAAATGTGGTCTCTGTCCTATGGCCGCTCAACAGGTTTTTCATGATCCTCTTTGTAACAGTCGGGAACCCTTTCACGTCTTTAATCTCTTCCGCGCTGAAGACACGGGAGAGTTCGCCTTTTTTGTCATAGTACTCATCTTTCAGAGGTAGGAAATTCCCCTTGTCGATCCATGAGAGCTTGTAGCTGTAATCAACATCAGCCTTCTTTGGAGTGCTCTTTATTACGAAGCAATCATTTGCGCCGAGTTTCTCCTCTTTCACAATCTCATGGGTATCGTCTTCCACATCCCTTCCGGACACGTCTTCGTATGTGAAATCAGAACCCACAAAGCTTGAGCTCTTGTCCTGTGCGGCAATCCGGCGCACCATATTGATCGCAGGGACAAAGAGCCATCTGTCATCGTCCTTGGCCGGATACTTATAAACCATGAACGTCATGTCCTTCACGTCCGCAGGCTGGTAGAAGTACATAAAATACTTCTGCTCGCCGCCGGATGCCCCGTAATTTTTCCTCAGCATTGTAAGCTCCCTTACCCTCTCCTGTCCTCCTTTGCTTATCAGCTTCATCATGACCCTTGCCTTGAAGTCCTTGCCCTGAAAGAAGAACGCCTCCTGCGATTTTTTAACGACTTCTTCTGCGGTGAGGGCATGGGCGTGAAAAGACAGAACACAGAACATAGAACACAGAGCGCAGACAATAAGAATCCTGGATATTAGATTATTAATTTTGAACATAATCATCTGAATTGTCCCTCCTGATTTTTAAGGGTTAAGTCCATTAGGTATCATCCCCTTAAAGAGCCAGCTTTTTAACAACACAATAAGCGCAGGCAGATAAATTATCGTCATTATCGCGCTCAGCAGCATCATGCTCACGATAAACGCGCCGACGGTTATATACGGCGTAAGCGACGCAAACATCATCACGGAAAATGACGATGCAAAAAGCACCGCATTGCGCATTATGCCTTTGCCCGGACGCGCGGCAGTCCACAATAAAGACTGAGTTATGAGTTCGGAGTTTTGGGTTTGGAGTTCTTTGTCTTTTGAACTCTTAACTCTCAACTCTAAACTCTCAACTATTTTTTGTCTGAACCTGCTGATAAAATGAATAGCAAAGTCCACCGCCATTCCAAGTGACAGACACGAGAGCACGGATATCGGCATATCAAAGTCCTTTCCGATAAAGCCCACAACCCCGTATATGAGCAGGATTGTAAAAAGCAGCGGGGTGTAGCCGACCAAAGCCCATTTCACCGAACGGAAATTGACGGCGAGGATAATGAACACTGCTATCAGGGCGATGATAAAACCCTTTATCATGTCGGAAAGCACCTCGTCGTTCCACACAAGATTGAAATAGGCAATGCCCGCGGGTTTGAATTCCATCCGTAGGGGCAATTCACGAATTGCCCCTGTCTTATATTCATCAACCGCCTTTATCACGTCCCTCATTGCCTGCGCGTCCCATGTCTTTAGCTGCACCCAGATGTTCGCCTTTTGAAAAGGATAGTCAACGACATTGTCCAGGTCAGATGGTTTTGCGGACATGGAGAACAGGAACAGATATTGCCCTATCGTGTCCTTTGTCTCAGGCACTACGTCATATTTGAGATCGCCGTCATGAAGGACAAGGTTTATCCGCTTGACGTAATCAACAACGGAAGTCGTCTTCCCTACAACAGGGAGTTTCTCAAGATTCCTTTGAAGCCCTTCAATATATCGCATTGCCTCCGGGGTCTTTATAGCGTCTTCCTTATCTGAGATGGCCACAATATAACCGAGCGATGTGCCCCCGAGCGCCTGGTTCATGACCGTATCGGCAACACGGACGTCACTGTCTTTCTTGAACCACTCGACCATGTTGTTGTTGACGACTGTCTTCGATATCCCGATGATTGCAAGAATGAAAAATATCAGCCCAACAATGACGGTGGTCTTTGGCTTGTGCGCACCGAAGCCTGCAAGACTCTTTAAAAACCGTGACGTCCCGCTCATCTCAACATCTTCATCTTTGGACGCCGTTTCTATATGCTTCTCCTTTACAAACATAAACATGGCAGGGATGAAGCTAAAACTCAAAATTCTCAGGGCGAATGTGCCGAAGGCCACTACCCCGCCGAAGACCTTCACCGGGATGATATTCATGAATAAAAGCACGCCGAACCCAACTGCCGTTGCTAGAGCGGTATAGCGCACGGGTCGGCTCACCGTCTTCATCGTCTCAATTATTGCAGCCTTCTTGTCTTTTTTCTCATTGTAGCGGAAGTAGAATTCATTGAAGATATGAATGCTGTCCGTGGCGATTGCCATCAAAAATACAGGGGCCATTGAACTCATAATGTGGACAGGGAATCCGAAGGCCAGTAAAAGCCCCATGCTCCACACAATGCTAATCATGGCGTCCATCATCAGGGCAACAGAAAGGAAGAGGTCCCTGAACATGAGATACCTGACAATGAGCATGACCATTCCCGCAATGGGCGCAAAGACCGCCATGAGTTTGAACATCTCTACCCCAAAGGTGTCCCTTGCCACAGGGTCGCCGGCAATGTAATACTTCTCATCGCCCTTTTCCTGTCCCACGATCCCTCTTATCTGGTCCGCTATCTCTTTACCGTTTGCGCCCTTCTCAAGTGGGACGTAAATTGCAGTGGTCTTACCGTCCGTTGAGATAATCTTGTCCACGAACAGCGGGTTTTCATAAAGCATATCCTGCAGGTGCTTTATTTCATCAGCGGTTTTGGGGACCTCGGTCATGAGAGGGGCGACCCGCAGGGCGCCTGCCTCGGCTGTTACATTGGTAATAGTAGGAAAGCTGTTGACGTCACGCGCAGCAACACCCTTTAGGTTCAATATTCCATCGGTTATTCGTTGTACCTTGCCGAGGGTGTCCGTGTTCAGGACGCCTTTCTCATTCACTATGCCCACAACGATCATGTCTTCATACAAACCGAAGGTCTTTTCCACCTCGTCGTTCCACACCCTGACGTCGGATGTTTCAGGAAGCATGCTTTTGGGATTGGTGTCCGTTCTTATCTTTGTGAACTGGGTTGCAAACGCAAGGGTAATAATTATCGTCAGCAGTACGATCAGCTTAGGATGCTCTACGGAAAATTCAACGAGGGAAAATTTTTTCATATTAGCGGCCTCCCTGTCAGTTACCTTTTTTCAGCACTTTTGCCTTTTCAAGTTCCTCCAGCAGGTCTTCATCTTCAATCATACCATCCCTTAATCCGTCTATTTCCGCAAGCAACCTGTCGTCGAGGTACACTGACGGGACTTTCACATTTTCTCCGGCGATGCTTTGGGGAATCCGGACGACCTCCAGTTCAAACACCTCAGCCGCGTCCACGGCGGCCATGATATTTGTCTGTCACCTTCCCCCCGGCGGTTCTTTAATGAAGAGTTTTAATATCGACATGATATAGGTATCCTCCTTTTATCATAGGTAAATCTTAACATCGAACTTCTGATTAGCATCAGAATATTAAAATGTCATATTCACGTCAGCTTTTATAACGACGTCTTTATAAAATGTTGTGGGATCAGCAAGCTCAATTCCGTCTACGAAGTCGCTTTTCTTCATCCCGAAAATAGGGACATTTAAAGGGCACGCATACATCTTCGCCCCTTCCTTGTACAGCATGTAAAGTAAATCTTCTACTGTCGGCAGGTTCATCTCATCCATCCGCTGCATGACCGCATCGCTTATTTCCTTTGGCTGGTCCGGCAGGCACTTGAGATCGTTCACTTTGTCTTTGTGGATCGCGTTGACCCCGCGGGACCCAAAGAACAACGTGACCTTTGACCCCTCCCTCAATAGACTCAATGCCGTCATAAGGGCATTGTAGACCTGGCAAAGCTCGTCATGAAAACACATGACTGAAACTGTTTTGACTGGTTTATTCTCCGGCATATCGGCCTCCTTGATATTATTGTGTCTAATCTCAACAGGAGATTACGGCCCGTCTCAGGGCTTTTATTTGTTATCTTAATTTCGCAATATATTCAAATATTAGAATATGAGCATTTATTTGTCAACTATATTTCTTAATCATGAAACAGAAGTAGGAACTCCCCGGTGTCATCTCTTCCTTCATTCGCTTGACGGACGGCAAATACCTGCTATACTTGGAACTATTAATAACTTTGGAGGTGCGGTATGGCAAATCCTTTCGTCCATATAGAATTGCAAACAAAAGACCTGGAAAAATCAAAGAAGTTCTATTCAGGCATGTTCGACTGGAAGCTGGAAGAAATCTCCGGCATGGACTACACGATAATCAATGTCGGAGAGGGAACAGGTGGCGGGATGATGACGAACCCGGTTCCAGGCGTTCCTGACAATTGGCTTCCGTATATCCTGGTTGATGACGTTGCGGCCTCTACAAAAAAGGCGAAGACCCTCGGGGCAACGATCTGCAAGGATGTCACCGAGGTCCCGGACATGGGGTGGTTCAGTGTAATTTCTGACCCGACCGGCGCGACTTTCGGACTCTGGCAGACGAAGGCAAATATGTAACTAATCAACGACCCTTTTACGGCAAATCATGAAAATCTACGCCGGCACAAGCGGGTTCGGATACAAGGAGTGGAAAGGGAGCTTTTATCCGGAGAAGATATCTCCCAAAGAAATGCTCCGCTTCTATTCGGGGCGTTTCAGCACGGTAGAGATCAATAACACCTTTTATCACATGCCCACAGAGGGTGTTCTCGCATCCTGGGCAGAACAAGTACCCGGCGATTTTATCTTCTCGATCAAGGCGCCCCAGGTCATAACACATCTGAAGAGGTTAAGAAATGTGCTGGAGGATACAGAGTACCTCTTCAGGACACTGTCCGTACTGGGCAGGAAACTGGGGCCGGTCCTTTTTCAGTTTCCCAAAAGTTTTCATGCGGACAGCTCTGTGCTGAGGGATTTTCTGGATCTGGTTCCCGTCAATATTTCCTGCGCATTCGAGTTCCGTCACCCATCCTGGCTCAATGATGAAATCCATGGCCTCCTTCGTGAAAGGGGATGCAGCCTGTGCATTGCAGATACGGATGAGAATCCGGCAAAAGAGATCATAGGTACGACGACCTGGGGTTACCTGCGCCTGCGTCGCTCCGACTATATTGATGCCGATCTCTCGCAATGGATGGAAAATATCATTTCGCAAAAATGGAAGAGGGTCTTCGTCTTCTTTAAACACGAGGACGCTGCCAAGGGACCTGAAATGGCGATGCGTTTTCGTGAGCTGGCCGGTTCAAAGGTAATGGAATTAAAGAAGGAGAAGCAAATGCGATTGAAATGAGCTTTCAAGATATGTTGCTTTGAGAAAAAGTCGGACCACAGTCAGCCATAGCATTATTTCTTATTCTCAATATCTATCCCCCATATCTCTCTTGCATATTCCTTGATAGTGCGGTCGCTGGAGAGTTTCCCCATATTCGCGACATTTAATATGGATTTTTTGGCCCATTCATATTTGTCTTCATAGAGCTTGCCTACCCTCGCCTGACAGTCGATATAGGATTTATAATCGGCAAGTACCATATATGTATCGCCATGATGCAGGATGGAGTCGACTACAGGTTTGAAGAGCCCTGCATTTTCAGGAGAAAAATACCCGCCCCCTATCATGTCTAAAACCTCCTTCAATTCGTGGTCCTTTTCATAATAGCTGTAAGGGTCATAACCAGATCCTTTCAAGTCCAGAACCTCCTGAGGGGTAAGCCCGAAAATAAATATGTTGTCCCTGCCCACCTCTTCCATTATCTCAATATTCGCGCCGTCAAGAGTGCCTATAGTCAATGCGCCGTTTAATGACAGCTTCATATTGCCTGTGCCCGACGCTTCTGTCCCGGCAGTTGAAATCTGCTCAGACAAATCAGCTGCAGGTATTATCCTTTCCGCGAGAGAGACGTTATAGTTACTGAGGAAAACCACCCTTAACATTCCCCCCACCTCTTTGCTGTGGTTGACAACATCCGCCACTGAATGAATGAGCTTGATAATCAGCTTGGCCATCACGTATGAAGGGGCCGCCTTGCCGGAAAATATAACCGTGCGCGGTGTATGTCCTTCACCTGGGCCACGTCTTATCCTGTTATAGAGGGTCACGACATGCAGGACATTCAGGAGCTGCCTTTTGTATTCATGTATCCTCTTGACCTGGACGTCAAACATGGACCCGGGATCGACGCTTATCTTGTTCGTTTTTAAAATGTACTCCGCGAGCCGTTTTTTATTTTCTGTCTTGACTTCCATCCATCTTTCCCTGAAATTATAGTCTTCAGAAAGAGGAGCAAGTTTTTTTAACTCTTCAAGATCAGTAATCCATCCATCACCTATACGTTCCGTGATAAGGTCGGACAAAAGAGGATTAGCCTTCTTGAGCCACCTTCGTGGTGTAATTCCGTTGGTCTTGTTGTTGAACCTCTCAGGAAACATATCATAGAAATCTTTGAATATCCTGTCCTTGAGTATCTCGGTATGGAGCTTTGATACACCGTTGACGGAGTGGCTCCCTACGATGGCAAGATTTGCCATCCTTATCATCTTGTCATCACCGTCTTCAATAAGCGACATCCTTTTTCTCTTTTCAAAATCTCCGGGGTATCGCCAGTTAATCTCTTCAAGGAACCGCCTGTTGATTTCATAGATTATCTGCAGATGTCTCGGCAGCAAACTCTCAAACATCGAGACAGGCCATTTTTCAAGGGCCTCCGGCATGACAGTGTGGTTTGTATAACCGAAGGTCCCGACTGTAATGTCCCATGCCTTCTCCCAGGGAAGACCCTCGATATCCAGCAAGATCCTCATAAGCTCCGGGATTGCAATGGCGGGATGAGTGTCATTGAGCTGCACAGCCACCCTCTTTGTAAAATTATCAAAACACAGGTCTTCTTTTTTATATCTCCTGATGATGTCCTGAAAGGTGGCGGAGACAAAGAAATACTGCTGTTTCAACCTCAGGAGCCTTCCTTCCATAATATGGTCTGAGGGATAGAGCACCTTTGAGATGCTTTCTGACTTTGCCTTGTTCTCAACTGCGTGGATATAATTGCCGCCATTAAAAAAGTGCAGATCAAAATCCCTTGAAGACTTTGCGGTCCAGAGTCTCATGTTGATTACATTGTTATTTTTGTATCCGGGGATCGGGGTATCGCACGCCATTGCCATGACTTCTTCAGTATCGACCCATTCATTTCTCAATATCCCCTGCTGGTCCACATGCTGGTTTACCTTTCCATAAAAATGGACTGAGAAAAAATGTCCATGCCGGGCTATTTCCCATGGGTTACCATACCTTAACCAGTTGTCGGGGGTCTCAACCTGATACCCGTCCTTGATCTTCTGGTAAAAGAGTCCATACTCATACCTTATTCCGTATCCGTAAGCAGGGATTCCCAATGTGGCAAATGAATCCAGGAAACAGGCGGCAAGACGTCCTAAGCCTCCGTTGCCGAGCCCTGCGTCCCACTCTGACTCCCTTATGTCCTCCATTTTGCAGCCCAGCGCCTCCAAGGCCCTTGTGCATTCATCCTCAATGCCCAGGTTTACTATGCTGTTGCCGAGCGTCCTGCCGACCAGAAATTCAAGAGAAAGGTAATAGACCCGCTTGGCCTTCTTATTGTAATAAGACCTCTGCGTGGCAAGCCATTCCTCAATGAGCCTGTCCCGGATGGCATAAGCCAGCCCGATATAAAAGTCAAAGATATGAGACCTCTCGCAGTCTTTGCCGAGGTGGTGTTCTATATACCCCTTAATTGTTGCCTCCAGCTTCTCAATCCGCTGTTGTTCTTTTTCAATGTATTTCACTGGTTGCATATTATCCTCAAAATAAAATATATAAAACGTCCTTAAGGCTATATCGTCACATGTCATAGAGAACTTGATTTCTTTTGCAGGGAAACCGGGGCAATGACTACGCCCCTTGACAGTGGGACATTTTATGCAATACTTCCCTTATAGGAGAAATCAAATCATGAACGAACAGGACAACAAGAAGGTGGTAGAACAACTTTACAACGCATTTGAAACGGGAGATATGACCGCCCTGCTCAGACTGCTCGCAACGGACATAGAATGGCGTCATCCAAGAGGACAGGACATTCCCTGGGGTGGAATGCATAAGGGACACCAGGGGGTGATAGAATTCTTCCGGGTCATTAGTGAGGCTGGAGAAGTAATGCAGTTTTTACCTGGGGAGTATGTTGCCGAAGGTGATAAAGTTATGGTCCTGGGACATGAGCGTATTCGTGTAAAATCCACAGGCCTGGTTTATGAGACTGACTGGGTCCATGAATATACTCTGCGGGACCACAAGGTGATTAAATTCAGCGAATACACCGACACCGCTTCAATCATTGATGCGTTGAAGGGGAAATAGCCGTCACAAGATATCGTCTGAATTTCCCCATTGATATTCCTTCATGCCTCCAGGCGTTTCAGCCTGATCTCAACGCGCCTGTTCTTTGCCCTGTTTTCAGGGGTATCGTTTCGAGCGATCGGCGACTGGTCCGCATTACCTTTGATAGAGAGACGTGACGAATCAATGGAGCGCTCATTAATTAAATACCTCAGTACACTGGCGGCCCGCGCAACTGAAAGCTCCCAGTTTGAAGGATAGCGGGACGTGTTTATCGGGATGTTGTCCGTATGGCCTATAATCTCCGCCTGGTAACCAGGATATTTATGAATGACGTCTGCAATGTTGTCCAGCACCGGCCCAAAAGTGCCCAGCATCTCCGCTTCCCCCGGCCTGAAGGTGACCTTTTCTTTTATCGTGATAATGATTTCCCTGTTGGTCTCAAGGATAGAAACATCATCTCCCAGCTCAAGATCGTCCATCCCGGATTTTATTTCATCCCTGATTGTTTCCCCGGCGCCGGATACCTCCCGGTCCGGTTCAGCCACGGTCTGCACAGGATTTTGGACTTCGGCAGTCACGGTCTTTTCATTGGCCCCTGTCCCCTTTGTCATAATAAAGAACATAATGAAAAAAACGAGCAGCAGGGACAACAGATCGCTCAGGGAAATGAGCCAATTGCCGTCACTGTCAACGGTTTCATCAAATCCGGACACAAGCCCGTGGTATGACACGCTTGCGGCCCTTTCCGGGTTATGCTGTGTCTTGTTCCAGGGGTCATGTTTCATGCTGTTTCTCTCACTGTATTGCCGATGCCCGTCAAACACTCAATCTCCTCTTCCCGGCACCCGCGTATCCTCTCCTCGATTTTCAGTGGATGCTCCATATTATTTATGGCAAGTATGCCCTCAATCGCAATGTTCATGGTAAGCTCAGCTTCAATGGCCTGCTCTTTAAGCTTTGCGCAAAACGGCAGCATAATCAGGTTGGAGATAATGACCCCGTAGAAAGTGGACATAAGCGCCACTGCCATCATCGGCGCAATCGTATCAACTGATTCCATGTGTTTGAACATCTTAATGAGGCTGATGACAGTGCCTGCCAACCCGAATGAAGGGGTAAGCCGCGCAATAGTCTTCAGCAGGTTCTGACTGAAATTCCGCTCCACAAGCCGGATCGTCATCTCCCTTTCCATGATATTTTTTATATCACGGCCGCCATAGTTATTTATAAGCAGCTTCGCCCCCAGTCTCAGAAAATCATCATCTATCCCTTTTATTTTATTCTCCACGTTTCTAATATTCGTCTTCATGTACGTCCTGGATATATCGAGAATGTCTTTAATACGGAATCCCTGTCTCTCCGCCCTGAATATGCATTGATTATGTCATTCACGGTATTACGGACCCTTACGAAAGGAAATCCCACAAACAGCGCAAGCGTAGTCCCCCC
>JACRQA010000154.1 GCA_016222915.1 Nitrospirota bacterium
TGCGACCAAGTTGAAAGCGCTGGGGACTGAAACAGTGATCATTACAGGTGGTCATCTGAAGAAAAAAGCAACGGATATGCTTTTTGACGGGGAGGAATTTCTATTTATCGAGAATGAAAGGCTTGAAGGAAATTTTCACGGTACAGGGTGTGTGTTTTCAGCCTCCATGACCGCCGGCCTGGCCCTTGGGTATAATGTAAAAGAAGCGTTCATCAAAGCAAAAGATATTACATTTAGCGCAATGAAGAATGCCATTTCAATCGGCAAGGGGATGAAGCTGCTACATTTTTAACAAAGTTGAACCGCCCTGGTATCCTCCGGTTTGGCTGTCGGCAATACTTATAGCTATTAAGCAATCTGATTATTCTGTGCACCTCTGATATAATAACGCCACCATTCTACAGCAACTGGTAGTGTCGCTATAAATTACACACACGATATTTCAATCTTCAATATGTAATGTTAGTTTACAGCAAGTGTATTTTATTTTAATCAGTAAAAGAAAATAAACAAGGAGTTATGGTTATGGCAAGCTAATTGCAATCATTTGCAATTACTGGAGCGCATAGACAAGTATTAATGAAAAATATTATGCCGATTAAGTGAATGCTTGAGTAAAATCTTAAACTTGACTAAAAGGGGAAAATGAGCACATCATCAGTCGTTATTGAATCAAACGAAATCTCGAAGCACAAACATATACAGGACCACAGCGTTGTCGTTCCCGCCAAGTTACCAATAAAAGGAAAAAAATTTGAAGCGATAAAGATCCGGCTTTATCGTCATTTTATTGAGACAATGAAATCAAGTGTCGCTGTATTTGCAGCGTTAGCGATTTATAAAATTTCTGGAATCCATGCCTGGTGGATCCAGGTTGTGCAAAATATGCTATCAAGGCCATAGTATTAATCTACTTCAAAGACTTTCAGCCATGCTGTAACATATGCAGCATTTCCATCCGAAGTCATTATTAAGAGCACCCTTACATTAACTAAATTCTGACAAAGACAGCCATTAGTTTATTAGCACAGTCTCCATGCATCTAAATTATTCCTGCCTTATCCACGCAACAATCTTTCTCATTGCAGCGGTATGTGGCATATGGTAGAATGAAGACTAATTCAATATCTAATCCTACGTAGGGATTAGCCCGGTAACCGTTGTAATTTAGAAAGGGCCCCATTATTATTCATCATTATTCATCAGAAAGAAGATAGCCCGCAACCCATTCAATATTAGGGGAACTTTAAAGGAGAAGATATGGCTGGTGATCTGTCTTTTACAAACTTTAAGAGAATGGAAGCCTATTCATATCATGATCGTCTGAAAGAAAGAGAATACAGAGGGAGACAAATCGGTTACAGAGCAATGAATATATTACTTGCTGTAATCATTACGACAGTTCTGGTCCTGACGTGGATGAATACCGGGCAAGCTGCATCCACTGAATCGCAGGAATGGAGATATTTTAGTGAGTCCGGGGAGCCGCCTCAGAAATGGAACCATGAAGAATTTGACGACTCCCGATGGATAAAGAAACAAAACGGGACTGGTTACGGGACAAGACACTCTGTATTTAGTATCGGTGATATGAAAGGCAAATACATGCGAGTATACGCACGCCGTTTGTTTATCGTCACGAACCCGCGGCGAATAGTAAAGATGGGCCTGTCAGTAGTATGCGACGGTCCATTTGTTGCTTACTTGAACGGGATGCCTGCAATCCGGAATGTTATGGGACTGTCCAAAGCAAATCCTTCGGGCGGAAGTCCTATTGGGGAGGAGTTGGACCTCAGCGGCTGGGCGCATGAGTTAAACACCGGCCTGAACGTGCTCGCTATCCAGTGTGATAATGACGATATCAACAGCAATGATTTTCTCTTTATACCTTCTCTGAAGATCATTGAAGGCAATGGCGTAAAATGAACGGTAAAATCAATGCGTAAATATCCATTGAACAGGATAAACTGGGGAATACTGGCATTTGAGCCGTTATGTATGCTGCTCGCAATTCTCGTTATGATGTTATTTTGGGAGAGTCCTGATGTGTACGGACAGGAGCCTGTCGCAAAATACATTATATTGATGATAGCTGACGGGTGGGGGGCAAAGCAGATAGAGGCAGCGAACCAGTACTGTACAAATGAAGGGACCTGCGATGCCACACCGACATACCAGGACCCTGACTGGAACCCGGGAGGCGCATTATGGAAGAAGGAATGGATATCGACATACTCTTATGGCGGAAGCTACAACACTAACTCCGCCTGGAGCACTTTCAATTATGTCTTGACAGGAGCGGTAACCGACAGCGCTGCCGCTGCCAGCGTGCTTTATTCTGGGACAAAAACTGACAACGACAATGTCAGTGTCAGCCACAATGACATCGGACGCCTATTTACAATAGGGGAAAAAGCAAAAGACCTTGGCAAAGGTGTCGGAGCTGTCACTACTGTTCCTCTTTCCGATGCTACGCCGGGGGCCTGGGTGGCCCATAACAATGACAGGAGTAATTCTTACGCTATAGCGGACGAAGGTTTTTTTGGGGACCCAAACACTACCGGTACGGGAGCCCCGGGGAACAAGTATGAAGGGTCACATGGACCGACACTGCCGCCTGCCGACGTTCTGATTGGAGATGCCCGGTCCAACTATGTTAATTCAGCTATCCGGACAGAACTGCAAGCTCAGCATAATTTAGGGAATTTGTACTATGTTAACTGTCCAAGCACAGGGGGTGATCCCGCAGGCGCTGACGGTGACAGTGACGGCATCAATGATGATGGAGACAGCAGCGGCGTTGTAGGGGATAATCCCTGCATTGGTGGAAACACAGTCAACTGTGACGACAATTGTGTTAACACAAGCAATGCCGCTCAAGCCGACTCAGATTCTGACGGGTACGGAGATGTATGTGATTGTCAGCAATTACTCATGTCCGCGGCCAACAGCCCTGGAGACATGCGGATCGCCGGTCTATTTGAGCGTCCCTGTACAGCTCTTGCAGGGTGCTATACCAATAATCCCACACTATCGGAAAGCCTGACATCTGCGCTGACTCTTCTCGGTGACACAACTAAGTTCCCGAATGGCGCCATATTCATGTTTGAGGGAGGCGCTGTTGACTGGGCCGGGCATAGTAACGACATGGAATCGCTTGTCAAGGAAATGAGAGACTTCAATAATGCTGTCGACACGGTCATAAACTGGGTGAATGACGGCACTAACGGCAGCGACTGGACCAATACAATGGTTATAGTGACGGGTGACCATGAGTGCGGCTATCTGACACCGAAATCCGGTATATTCCCCGATCAGCCTCTCGGTCTTGTCAATAACGATACTATTAAGGTTACCGGTAGTTGTTCTACTGACAAAAAAGGCGAAAAAATAGTCAGCGGATCAGGCGGAAGGCGTGCAAGCTGGAATGACCTTGATTGTGATAATTTAATCGATACAGGCGAGACCGTCTATTGGGCGTGGAATTCGGGCGGGCATAGTAACAGCCTCATACCTTTATATTGCCGGGGAGTGGGTTGTAATCTTTTTTCAAATTATTACGAGACCACGCAGGACCTGAAGAGGGGTTATTATCTGGACAACCGGCATGTGTGGTCAGCGATGAACACTGTCCTCATTGACGTCCCACTACTTTCCGCCCCGACAGTCATGAATATAGACATGACCAGTGCAACGCTGGGTGCGACCATTGATTATGACAGCGAATCAACAATTACAGAAAGGGGCACAGTATGGGATATATCATCCTCGCCTGTTGCTAACCAGTTGGCTGAGGGAGGCACAGCTGTGGGTGTATTTTCCCACAGCCGTACGGGCTTGCCTGAGGGCAGCCTGATATATTACCGAGGCCATGCAGTCAATACTGCCGGCACGGGGTATTCCCCTGAAGGGTCCTTTAATACTGAACCTATCCAGGTATCTAATGCAATCATGAGCACTGTATCTGACACCAGCATGCACATCGGCTGGACAGACAACTCGGCAAATAGCTCAGAAGCGATTATTTTAATGAAGGCAGGAGCGCCGGTTGATGCTGCTCCGGTTGATGGCAGTCCCTATATTGCAAATAGCATTTTGGGAAGTGGAGAGCAGTTGGGAACAGGCAATTACGTCATCTTCGCAGGGACAGGATCGCAAGCAGATGTGACAGGGCTCATTCCATGGACGACATACCATATAGCAGTTTATGCTTACGCTGGAGCAGCAACAATGATTAATTATCAGCAGAGCTCTCCAGTTACTTCAAGCAGGGGAAGTTGTACGGATGCTGACGGGGACACCTATGCTATAGAAGGTGGTGGTTGTGGGCAGTTGGATTGTAATGATAATAATATTTTGATTAGCCCAGCGGCGAGCGAGACCTGTAACAACATCGATGACAACTGTAACGGTACTGTGGATGAAGGCCTGACTCAACCAACCTCTTGCGGTATTGGGGCATGCGCAGCAACCGGAATTGAGACATGTACGGCAGGGGTATGGGGAGGCGACACCTGTACGCCGGGGACACCGACTTCAGAGACCTGTAACAACATTGACGACAACTGTAACGGTACTGTGGATGAAGGACTGACCCAGCCGACCTCATGCGGGGTTGGAGCATGTGCATCAACCGGAATTGAGACAGGTACGGCAGGGGTATGGGGAAGCGACACCTGTACTCCGGGGACACCGACTTCTGAGACCTGCAACAACATCGATGACAACTGCAACGGCACTGTGGATGAAGACCTGACCCAACCAACCTCTTGCGGAGTTGGGGCATGCGCAGCAACCGGAATTGAGACATGTACTGCAGGAGTATGGGGAGGAGACACCTGTACTCCGGGGACACCGACTTCAGAGACCTGCAATAACATTGACGACAACTGCAACGGTACTGTGGATGAAAACCTGACCCAGCCAACCTCATGCGGGGTTGGAGCATGCGCATCAACCGGAATTGAGACATGTACGGCAGGGGTATGGGGAGGCGACACCTGTACTCCGGGGACACCGACTTCAGAGACCTGTAACAACATTGACGACAACTGTAACGGTACTGTGGATGAAGACCTGACCCAGCCAACCTCTTGCGGCATTGGGGCATGCGCAGCAACCGGAATCGAGACATGTACGGCAGGGGTATGGGGAGGAGACACCTGTACTCCGGGGACACCAACTTCAGAGACCTGCAACAACATTGACGACAACTGTAACGGTACTGTGGATGAAGGCCTGACTCAACCGGCAGTAAGCACAACAGTACCAACTGTAAGTGCAACAGGGGTGCCTTTGAATAGCAGTGCAACTATCAACTGGGATAAAAATGTAAACTGTGAAACGGTAAATACGACAAATATAATATCCGACAGCCCCGGGTGGGAGTTTAACAATTGCATAGGCAACCAAGCTGTATTTACTTCGAGCGGCCAGTCCGGAGAAACGACATACACAGTAAGTGTAACGACAGCAGTGACGGATACATCAGGTTGCGCAATGGCGACGACTTATCAGTTTTCGTTTAGGACCAATGTTTCTACAACCTTATTCATTTCAGAACCTGATGGCATAGGAGACACAATAACCGCAGGCGATCCTTATAACATTACTTATACATTGGACAATCCGGATAAGACTGTGAATACAGCGTTCTATTATGATACTGATAATGTCGACATGGATGGAACTGCCATTACCGGCGCATGTGCTGCCGCTCCTGAGGGTGCCGGAGTTACCTGTATGTGGGATACTACCGGTATGTCCCCTGGGGTATATTATATCTACGGCATTTCAAAGATTAGCGGCAGCGGTTTGACCCATATATGGACCGGAGGTGGTGCTGATACCCTTGCATCAAATGCTGCAAACTGGTCAGACAATTCAGCGCCCCAAAATGGAGATGATGTAATTTTTAACGGTACATCTGTAAAAGATTGCAGTTGGGATATAACTGTGCCGATTCATTCCATAAGCCTTAATTCGGGATATGCAGGGACAGTCACGGTAAACACCATCCTATCAATGACCGGAGACTCAATTATTTCCGACGGCAGGTTAGTTGCCGGAGATACAGTTTTTTATGGCAACGGTCTTGAAGTCTATTCCATCGGGCCAATTACAATCAACTAATGCAATTTCTCCTGTAATAATAAGCCGACACAGCGCGGTTTGATAAGCGAAGTTATTATTCAGCAGACACCCTGATTACGGTCTTTACGTTCCCTCTCGGATTAAAATCCCCTGTAACTTCAAGACGCCTGGGTTTAAGAATATGTTTAAGGGCATCGAATATTTGATTGGCTGCAGCTTCGTGAGATATGTGTTGTTCCCTGAAGTTATTCAGATAAAGTTTCAGAGATTTCAATTCAACAATATACTTGTCGGGAATATAACTGATTTTGATAGTGGCAAAATCAGGATACCCTGAACGCGGGCATAAGCAGGTAAATTCAGAGAAGCTTATATCAATTGTATAATCCCTGTCAGGGTATGGATTGGGCCATTTTTCAAGTTTTTTCCCGGAAATTTTCTTTTCCCCGTATTTCATTGTTCTCCTATTCTCTGCAAACCAGGCTCATTGGACTCAAGATTTATTTTTATGAACATACTATCCAACACTCACAATACTTGTCAACTTCATTGAAGAAGAATTCCAGGATAAAATGGGCAATAACATGAATGATGAAAGCCGGTGCTCCGGGAAGTGCCGGGAATTTTCATAGCCGGCCTTTATCGTTCATTCCAGCCGTTCGCCTATTTGAACGGGATACTTATATCTTCCTGCACGAAAGCAGGAGTAAGGCAGATGGACTTGTTTTTAAGAATGATAATTTCTTTGTTCTTTTGTAATTTATCAATGACCCTTGTAACGCTTTCGCGGGTAAGCCCTGTCATATTGGATATGTCCTGGTGTGTAAGCTTAATATTTAATACTGTGCCTTCGGGTGTCTTCTCTCCGTAGTCTTCAATTAACATAAGAAGCATCATCTTCGTGCGGTTTGAGGCATTGTTGAAATTTAACAACTGGATAGTGTCCCAGCATCGCCTGAGTCTGGAACATAGAATTTTCAATAAATTACCTGTGACTTTATTGTGAAGGAATATAATTGAGAAGAAATCTTGCTTGCCTATAATGGCGATAAGCGAGTCTTCCGTAGCAATGACTGAAGCAGGGGCGGTCTTTCCGTCAATAAGGGACATTTCGCCGAAGAAACTACCGGATTTATGCATTGCGAGAATAATTTCTTTTCCGTCTTCAGTTGTTCGGATGGCTTTGACCTTCCCCAATAAGATTATATACATATATTCACTTGTGTCCTCTTCATAAAGGATGGTCTCATTCTTCTTAAATTGCTTGACTACCATCTTGTTGATGACCTGCTCCATTTCCTTGTCTGTTAATGTAGCGAATATCTCTGTCTTTTTAAGAAAATTATTTTTATGCTGGTCATTCATGGCGTTATTTCTAAACTATTAACTAATGAAATATTGAGCAGGGCATCGATGGATATCAAATAAATTGTTGCCCGGCGCCCTGCACTATTACCAATGCAATCATTGGATTAATTCCGGGTCCTCATAAAAACATCATAACACAACTGTAGTAGAAATCACAGGTTACACGGCAAGGCAGTACGATTAGGCAATGGGCACAGAATCACTACTGCGGTTTTTCCTATATTCACATCGATTACATGACGTATATAATTCAAGGTTATGTCACAAAAAGACGTTAAGTATATTGTAAATTTCAGTATTTTTCTCGTTGGATCAGTTTGGAAATGAATTTAAGATTATGACATTTACTGAACGGTAACCACCCAATGTTGATCATTTCACTAATCGCAGTAATATTGATGGCTTTGTTGGCCTTTTCAATTCTCTTTAAAAAACATAAGGGGCCGGCTAATATGGTTTTTTCTGTAAGCCTGCTTTCAACTGCCTCCGTTTTATTCTTTGACTCAATGAGCATGCTGAAACCTGAATTTCTGATAGAATGGAAAAGGATCGTTTCTATCAGTGAAGCCGTCATGATCTTTTCATGGTTCTTGTTCAGTTTGAGTTTTGCAAGGACCGACTACTGGCAGGCTGCCAGCCGATATTCAAAGTGTCTAATATATCTATCGCCTTTCATTGGTATTTATTCTGCCTTGGCGCCGATGGAAGCTTTCTTCTATCCCGTTGAGTTTGATAGTGAAAAAGTGCTTTTCCTCCATAATGCCGGTTACATTTTCAATCTGATACTCCTGTTCTATTCCATCGTGTCCATTATAAACCTCGAAACAACTTTGAGAAGCTCGACAGGAGCGGACAGATGGAAGATAAAATATACGATATTCGGAGCGGGGACCATCGTCGCACTCAATATATTTTATTACAGCCATTCCCTGCTATACCGGTCGATAAACATGAATCTCCTGCCTGTAAGAACAGGGATACTGTTGATTGCAATTATACTTGTAGGCATTTCCCTGTATAGACATAAAGCCATGGATATTGAACTTACAGTGTCCAGGAAAATTTTATATAGGTCTCTCAGCCTGATTATAGTGGGAATATATCTTCTGGGGCTTGGATTACTGGCTCAGGGCATGCAGTACTTAGGTCCGGAAGTTGGGAAAAACGTTACAACTTTTCTGGGATTTGCAGGGGCAATTATGGTCCTTATCGTTATTTTTTCCGAAAAGTTAAGAAGAAAGACCGTAGTTTTTCTGAACAAAAATTTTTTCAAACAGAAGTATGATTACAGGAAGCAATGGTTACAGTTTACCCAGCGGATTTCTTTAAAACATTCTTTTGATGAACTGTATGCTGCCATCGCAACGGGTTTTAAGGAGGCCATAGGCGCCAGGGGGGTCACTTTATGGTTAAAAGAAAAGGGCGATGAAGAATACCATAGCGTCGGGGCATTAAAGCCAATCGGTCCGGAGATAAGGCCCGATAGGCGGCTGATAGAATTTCTTAAGGACACAAAGTGGATTCTTGATGTGCGCGATCCAAAATGTAAAGACATTGTTTCCATGACCGAAGAATTCATGCATAGTACCAAGGCGTCCCTTATAGTCCCTTTGCTTAATTTAGATGATCTTATCGGTTTTCTCGTGTTGGAAGAGGGACTCGCCGAAGCTGACTACAATTTTGAAGATTATGACCTGCTGAAAAATCTGTCAAAACAGGCCATGTTGGCTATTTTGAATGCGAGACTTTCTGCTGAACTTATGGAAGCAAAGGAAATGGAGGCCATGGGGAAGTTGTCATCATTTATCCTGCATGATCTGAAAAATGCAACGTCCATGCTCTCACTTATCGTCCAGAACGCCAGGGAGCATATCGACAATCCTGAATTCCAGAGAGATGCGATAAGGGCCATTTCAAACACTGCAGAAAAAATGAATGCGATTATAGGCAAACTTAAGACGCTTCCCAAAAAGTCGACTCTTCATCTTGAATATTCCGATCTGGGATATTATGTCAAGCAGGTCATCAGCCAGTTAAACCTGAACGGAAATTCAGGATTGTCTTTCAAAGAATTGGAACCTGTAAAAGCCAGGTTCGACAAGGAAGATATTACAAAGGTCATTATCAACCTTATCATAAATGCCCTTGAAGCAACAGGCCATCAGGGCAAAGTTGAGGTTATCGTTGGTACGGAAAACGGCATGGGCTTTGTTAAGGTATCCGATAACGGCTGTGGAATGTCCGATGAATTTATAGAGAAACATCTTTTCCTGCCATTTCAGACAACAAAGAAAAAAGGACTGGGAATCGGGCTGTATCAAAGCAAGGTGATTGTTGAAGCGCATTCAGGCAAATTAAAGGTCGTCAGCCGGAAAGGCAAAGGATCTGATTTCATATTTTATGTGCCGTTAAACGGGGTTAACTAGTTGTATGCGCTTTTCAGCCATATGTGCTGTTGATTACAGGCGGCGCTTTGAATTAAAGTAATCTAACATTGTTACCGAATATTAATTATCCGACAATAAGTTATACACTGTTGATTTAAATTATCAATCACGAATGTACATGCGTAATTTGGTCTGCATAATTACCGTTACTCTGTATGTTTAATTAATTAAAAACCGGGAGGGAACTATGACTCACGATGAGATGGAAAAAGTAATGTCTATGGGCCTGGAGGAAAAGATCGATCATTCAAAAAAAATTATTAAAGAAGCTATCAAAAAATACGGTCCGGAAAATTTAGCCGTCGCCTGGACCGGAGGCAAGGACAGCACGACTATGGTATGGTTGTTCAAAGAGGCTTGCAAAGAGCTGGGAGTAAAGATGCCCAAGTGTATGTTCATCGATGAAGGTTACGTGTTTGATGAAATATGGGACATCTTCAACCAGCTCAAAAAAGAATGGGGCCTTGACGTGCGGATTGCAAAAAATACGGACGTGAGTGACAAAGCTGAAAAGGTCGGAGATATGGTCAGGGTGAGCAGCCTCAATGAACGCAACAGGAAGGAAATCGAAATTCTGCAATTTGAAGGAAACGAGTTCCCCTTTGAACCTGAATCGTATGTCGGTAACCATTTAATGAAAACCGTGGCTATGAATGTATTCCTTGAAGACAACAAAGTTCAGGCGCTGGCAACTGCTATAAGATGGGACGAGCAGGAGGCCAGGATAGAGGAAGATTACTTCAGCCCCAGGAAAGTTCCCCCTCATATGCGGGTCCAGCCGATTTTGCATTTTAAGGAGCGTGACATTTGGGACTTCATATTTAAATATAAAGTCCCATTCTGTGTCTTATACAAGGAAGGATACCGCTCTCTGGGTGCTAAAGGGTCTACGGTTAAAATGTCCGACATACCCGCGTGGGAGCAGGACCTGGAAAACACATATGAAAGGGCAGGTCGCGGACAGGGGAAGGAAGAAATTATGGGTAAGCTCAGAGACTTGGGATATATGTAATGTTTGATAGCATTACACATTTATTAAGATAGGATGAAACAAATACTTGTAGTTGAAAACGACCCTGATATCCAGAATCAGATAAAATGGGGGCTGTCGAAGGGGTACAACATGCTTCAGGCTTTTAACAAGGATGAAGCGCTGCAGATATTCAATAGTAAAAGGCCGGTTGTCGTTACCCTTGATCTCGGACTTCCACCTGATGAAAATGGTTCGAGCGAAGGTCTGGCATGTCTGAGTGAAATACTCAACAGCGCCCCTGAAACGAAAGTAATCATCATTACCGGGAACAACGACAGAGGAAATGCCCTAAAGGCAATTCAGATGGGCGCATATGATTATTATCTCAAGCCCGTCGATATGGCCGAATTGAAGGTAATATTGCATAGGGCGTTTCACCTTGCAGAGATAGAATCCGAAAACGCCAAGTTACACAAACTACTGGACAGCGAGATAGGTTTTGCCGGAATGATAGGACAGAGCCCTCAGATGCAAAAGGTCTTTGAGACCATCAGGCAAGTTGCTTCTACCGATATTACGGTCCTGATTACAGGGGAAAGCGGCACAGGTAAAGAACTTGTGGCAAAGGCTATCCATGATAAAAGTCTGAGGAGTAACGGCCCGTTTATCCCGATCAACTGCGGCGCCATACCCGATACGCTTCTTGAATCAGAGCTGTTTGGATATGAAAAAGGAGCATTCACAAGCGCATATGGCTTACAAAAAGGGAAATTCGAATATGCCGACAAGGGCACTTTATTCCTTGATGAAATTGGAGAGATGCCAACGAACTTACAGGCAAAACTTTTAAGATTCTTACAGGAGAAAAAAATCCAGCGTCTTGGCGGAAGAAAAGATATTGAAATAGATACCAGGGTAATCGCCGCTACCAATATTGATTTGAGCGCAGCAATGCAGGAGCGCAAATTCAGAGAGGACCTTTTCTTCAGGATAAGTGTAATTACTATTAATGTCCCTCCGCTAAGGGATAGGGGACCAGACGCAAAGTTGCTGGCCAATGCCTTTCTTGACAGATATAAGGTCATGTTCAAGAAAAAAATAAACGGCTTCAGCCGTTCCGCCATTTATGAAATTGAGAAATATCCATGGCCTGGAAATGTCAGAGAGCTTGAAAATAAACTGCAGAAAGCAGTGATTACATCGGATACCGGCCTGATCGAGCCTCATGATCTCGGATTAGGTGAGCAATCAAGAGAAACAGGAAGTGGAATGCAACCTGAAAAACGGTATAAAGATATGACCCTTAAAGAGGCCCGCAAGCTACTTGAGATAGACCTGATCTCCAGTGTAATTGCAAGACACAACGGTAACATAAAAAAGGCTTCCGAGGAACTTGGAATAAGCAGGCCTACGCTATATGATTTGATTGATAAGCATAAGCTTTTTGTTAAAGATGATATTACGTAATTGAAATACTCAGATAACCAGATAGCAACATTATATAAACACATCACAAAGAATATTGGCCTGCTTTATCTCATTTAACATTTATTTCTTTTTCAGTCTTCTGTAAAGAGCGACCCCCATTAAACCTGATCCGAGGAGTAATAAAGTCACAGGCTCCGGGACCAAAGCAGCTTTATCTCTGGATCTATTGCTGCTTGTATTATTTACATTAACTGAAGTTGACAATATAACAGGGAATGAAACGGACCTTAATTGGCGCAGCATGGATTTAATTGTCATAGCGATATCTGAAGACGTGATTGTGGTTAGGCACTGCGGAATAATATCTATCGAATCATTAATAGTGAAATGCCGATTGAAATTTCTTCCTGAATCTGTCCGGATTAATGATGATGCATGTGTAACAGCATATAAAGTTAACGTTGATAATAATATAACCACAATGCCATATATCGTCTTTTTAATTTTTATTCCCGCTGACCCTCTGATAGTAGAGAAAGACATAGCTTCAATAGAGCAATATTTGTGCCAAAATCAGGTGTACATATAACGCATTGAATAATAGACTTTCATAAATAAATAGCTGTTAATTTATGGATAGGTTAAATAATATTCCATGTAAAGGATGCCGACAACAGATACCAGGAACTGCTTAGCATATGATCAACTGTAATTTCTCGTATTTATCAATGAAGCAATAAACCATAGATAATTTTTATCTCTAACTTGAAATATATTTTGCAAAGAATTACTGCCTCCGTAAATAACATAATAAGACGCGTCGATGGATACTTGACGCATAAGTGTAGCAATGGAAATACCATCTGCCGTAGAATGGCCGTTGTCTAGTCGTGATGTTAATCACTGATCCTCTTAGCTATTTTCTTCTATCATAAATTCAAGATAGATAAATAAAGGTTTCCGATAAAGGTAAACCCTGGGTAACCAGGGGGCACAAAGCCAAGGGTCCTTTTTGAAGTAAGCAAATAAGGATAGCCGGTTGTCGAAGAAACAGTGCTTGCCAAGCATTTATCTTTGGAAAAAGCCTGTTTCTCTTTTTAGGAAACAGGCTTTTTGATGCAACAAGGAGGTACGCTATGGTAAGCAAACAAAAGAAAATAGTTTCATTTTATGGATTAGCGCTCTGCTTGATATTTTCCTTTCACAGTAACATTCTTTTTGCTGCCAGTGTCGTGCTTTCATGGGTACCCCCGTCTGCAAATAATGATCAGACGCCTTTAAATGATCTTGCGGGATACAACGTATATTTTGGTACGGCATCGGGCAATTACTCCGAGAAGGTTGATGTCGGAAATGTATTGACTTATCAAGTGAACAATCTGTCAACCGGGGTGACTTATTATTTCACGACTACTGCATATGACACGTCAGGCAATGAAAGCGGATACTCTAATGAGGTTATCAAGACATTTCCCGTCCCGGATACGACAGCTCCAGTGGTATCAGGGATACAGGCGACAAACATAACAAGCAGTTCTGTAACAATTGCATGGACAACTAATGAAGCTTCTGACACAAGGGTAGAGTACGGGACCAGCGTGTCATATGGAAGCACGACAACGGTCAATACAGCAATGGTGACCAGCCACAGCCAGAACATAAGCGGACTGGCGGCCTCAAAACTGTATCATTACAGAGTGGTGAGCCGCGACTCGTCGGGCAATCAGGCTGTGTCCGGAGATTATACGTTCACAACACCGGCCCCGCCTGATACAACAGCTCCGGCAGTATCGGGAGTACAGGCGACAAACATAACAAGCAGCTCTGTAACAATTGAATGGACAACTAATGAAGCTTCTGACACAAGGGTAGAGTACGGGACCAGCGTGTCATATGGAAGCACGACAACGGTCAATACAGTAATGGTGACCAGCCACAGTCAGAACATAAGCGGATTGACGGCCTCAAAACTGTATCATTACAGAGTGGTGAGCCGCGACTCGTCGGGCAATCAGGCTGTGTCCGGAGATTATACGTTTACTACCCAGGCACTGCCTGTTCCAGTAGATTATTACTGTGATAGCGATAATGACGGCTATATAAACATATCAAAAGCCGGGTCATGTACAGGATCGGGTTGCGCACCTGCCGGGTGTCAGTTAACACCGGGTAATGACTGCAATGACATTGTCCAGTCTATTAATCCAGGCATAAAAGATGATACATGCGACGGAATAGACAATAATTGTGACGGTACCCCTGACAACCACTTTGTTATTGCGGCCATTTCATGCGGAACAGGTGTCTGCACATCAACAGGGCAAATCATATGCCAGTCCGGAACAGAAGTTAATACCTGCAGTCCGGGGATACGTTCAGAAAGCTCTGAAACCACATGCGGTGATGGTCTTGACAATGATTGTGACGGTCTGGTTGATGAAGACTGTTTCCCGGACATCAAGGTCAGTAATGTGCTTTTAAGCGAAGATTTCTCTTCCGGGATACCGGCGACATGGTCGATACAAGGGGGATGGAGTGCAGACAATTCGTGCGGACAGACTATAACTTATCCATTCAGCGGGAAATACGCGATAGTTGATTCTTCGTGTACAACTACTGATGTTGAAGAGCTGATTACAGAGCCGGTAGATACAGTTGCATGCAGCAGCGTAGCTCTTACCTATAGTAATCAGTATTATTCGTACTCCGGCAATATTGAAGTAGATGTAAGTAATGACGGGGGAACTACTTGGTCAAACAACATCAGCATCGGAGCCGACGACGGATATCCTGCTCCAAACTGGAAAGAGATCGACATTAGCTCCATTGCAGATGCAACTGATGCGCAGATAAAATTCAGATATGCAAACAGTACAGCAAACGGCTACTGGGCGCTTGATAATGTATGGGTTACATGTCAATCAAATCAGTTGGACTTCTCTTCAGAAATGCAGGCTGCGTCTTCAAGGACATTAATGATATCCAACCCGGGAACAGACATACTCACAATTAATGCAATTGATCTCGGAGGGCCCGATGCGTCAGAGTTCAGTATAGGTGCTAATGACAACTGTACAAACCAGGCATTGCATTCCGATGAAACCTGCACTGTTGATGTAGTCTTTACACCAAAATCCGCAGGCCTGAAGAACGCAATCCTCGCCATTGCGTCGAATGACCCGGACACCTCGATTGTGAATGTACCGCTGGCAGGTGTGGTAACTAACATAATTAACCCGGCTCCTGTAATTAAAGTCAATAATTCATCCGGGATTGTAAATATAGCCCGAGGTGGAAACATTGCAGTGAGTTTAGAGCTCGACCCCGGCAGCTTTATCGGCACAAATGCCGACTGGTGGGTATTGATGGAGTATCGTAACCGCTGGTACTATTATGATTCATTGACAAACAAATGGAGGCGAGGATATTCATTCTACAAACAGGGGCAATTGGATAGTATGGGGCCGGTCAATCTTCTAAACAACACAAGATGGTATTCAGGCCGGTACACCTTGTATTTTGGGGTCGATACAGCCATGAACGGCATTCAGGATTCCGGAAAATATTATTACGATACTGTCATCGTAGATGTTCAGTAAGGTTTGGTGTAGAAGTACAGCGGTGACAAGACATACGGAAAGTACCCGCAAATCCCCTCTCCCGGATAAGTACTAAATCAGAGAGAGGGGTTGTTGCATCTGCTCTTACATCATGTTTACAACCATCCACTGCATCCTTTCGTCCGGACCGGTCCTGCGGGCCGCGATGCTATCGACAAAGGACGATTTATTAATTACATTCTCCAGAAAACTTGTAGTGGTCTCCGCCTATCTCCGTATTGAAAATTACAATGGGAAATATTGTCTTATCGGACCAGCCTGCATCTATATAATTGTACAGCGTGCCTTACGTCAGTCAATTGAAAAAAATTACATTGCCGGTATAGACTAGTCATGTGCCCCCAGTTATAAAAAGGAGACTTGAATGGATACAAAGAAATTATTAACATTGCTTCCCGATCATTCCGCCGACTCATCTCTTTTTGTCTCTACGCGGGATCGTGAAGGCAAGGTGCGATATAAATGGAATACCGTGCTTGAAAGGGGGCTTTCTTCCGATTACGGGCTTTTCATGCCTGCCAAACTGCCTTACTTTACTGAAGCAGCGATAAACAGGTTATCAAATCTGACCTATCCTGAAATGGCATGGGTGATCATGAGGAGCTTTCTCCCTCAGGACGATATCCCTGATAAAGTCCTCGCAGACATTTGTGAAGGGGCATATAGTGAGACGCATATACCCATTGAAAACGCCGTAGATGATAACAACCTTGTCATTGCGCGTCTCGACAGAGGCCCTTCATGCAGCTTTAAGGACTTTGCAGCCCGCTTCCTGGCGAGACTAATGAGCCACTATCTTTCAGTCAATAAAAGAGAGGCCACCATTATCGTCGCCACATCAGGAGATACGGGTACGGCAATCCAGACGGCCTTTTATGGTTTACCCAGTACAAGGGTCCTGGTCCTCTATCCTGCCGACGGGGTCTCCGAGGTCCAGGAAAAACAGATGCTTTCCGTAAAAGGAAATGTCAGCGCCATCCCGGTCAGCGGAAATTTCGACGCCTGCCAGCAATTGGCAAAGGACCTGCTTAATAATGATGAAGTGCGCAACCGCTTTCATCTTACGTCAGCCAATTCCATTTCCATGTGGAGACTTCTGCCACAGGCAGTTTATTATTTCTTTATATGGGCTGGCCTCAATAAGATGTTCCCGGGCCAGAATATCATATTTGCTGTGCCATCCGGGAATCTGGGCAATCTTACCGCCGGTCTGATTGCAAAGCGGATGGGTCTGCCTGTCAAGGTATTCATTGCCGGCACGAACGCCAACAATATCTTCGCAAATATTGTCGGGAAAGGCACATCCTCCGGCAGCCTGAGCAACAAGCTTACACTTGCAAATTCCATGGACATTTCCGTGCCCTCCAACCTTGAGCGTATTCTATTTCTCTATGGTGAGACCCCGGTAAATATACCGGACATCCTTCTGGAAAAAAGAAGCATCAACCCGGCGGTTGTGGAGAACCTCCGCAGGGACGTTTTTGGAGAGGACATCATCACAAATGAGGACATCGAGGCCCATATCGTAAGGTTCTGGCGGCGAAACAATATTGTCCTTGAACCCCATGGGGTGATAGGAGTGGCCGCGTCCTTCAGATACAGGCAATATTTCAGTGAAGATAAGTCAATCATTGCAGTGCTTGAGACCGCGTCTCCGGCGAAATTTCCTGACTTTCAGAAAAATTATCCCGATATTCCAATGCCACAATGCCCGTCAGTGAAAAAATTGGCTGGAATAGACCTTAAATCCATTCGTCCTGCAAAGGTCCCTGCTGAGCTAGGCTCCATTATTGAGCAACTGGAACGACTGATATCGCATAATTAATTCCATGCAACTGCTTAGCTGAATGTACCCTCAGGGACGGCTGATACTCATTACGATTTGACTCTATCGGTCAATTGATAGACCTTACAGTTGCATTAAATTACCCATATAAGGCGAGCGGGCTTGACGGATGTAGGGGCATGGCGCGCCATGCCCCTACATTGCGATCCCTCAGCGAGATTCATAAAAGCATAAGTAATATCTTTCTGAACTTCACTAAACGTTAAGTCCTGCTGCCAAAGTTAATTCCAATATCCTATCGCATTGTAAAGGTTTTACGGCAAGGCCGCTTGCCTTATATATGCAATACTAGGGTAGATTCTTATCGTCAATAGAGTTGACTTTGGGAATATATGCTGTAGAATTTGATTAATCAGATATTGTTCAGGTGGTTATCATGGAAAAGTATATTGTCGACATAAAGGGCAGGGCCGAGGAATATTTTCAGGGTGCTCAAGAGACGAAGAAAATTAATTTTCCACTGTGTCTGGCTCTAAAATACGGAGATGACGTCTCTGCTGAATGTCCGAATTTCCTGCTCAATACCAGAAAAGGCAAGGTGTTTGTTGAGACCAAGTCGCCTTTGGCTGAAGGCTCGAAAGTACTCCTCCATTTTTATATCCCCGAAGCAAAGCTACTCTCGGAGTTTGAAGGTAAGGTGATCTCACAGCAAAACGAAGGGCGGCAACCAAAAGGGAACCTCATAAAAATCCGGGACGTTACGCGCCGTAGATTGCATCAGTTGGAGGAATACCTTGAAGAAAAAAGACATCTGATCGATGAAAAAGTCTAGGATTTGTAAGCCCGCATCATTTAGGCAGGATAAAATAAAAATTGTTCCCGTATTGCGTGGCCTCATAGCCCACAATTCCTCCGTGGATTTCAACCGCGTGCTTGATAAAAGACAGACCATGCCCCGTGCCGGGCTGGGTCAATACATTGGAAGCCCGGAACTCCTCATCAAATAACCTGCCCCTCTCCTCCGGAGCGATATGCGGCCCTGTGCTGAAGACATTAAACTTTACACCATCTTTCCCCGGGCCGAAGTAATCCCTGATCATCTCGTGCCCGTATGAAATATATTTCTTCTTCTCGCCTGTTTCAGCAATAATCTCCTGGGTGTACTTAACGGCGTTTGAAAAAAGATTGGCATAGACCTGCGCTATCAGGCCGACATCCACCACAGTTATTATTTCAGAATCCGGGATGCCGCTGATACGGTCATCTATCGATATCCCCATCCTCTTTAATTGCTCGCTGTACCGTTCAAGCTGCGGCTGCAGGACGTCCTTTTTCATGTCGCATGGCTTAGTGCGGAGGGAAAGGCGTCCCTGGTCAAAATGGCTTTTCCTAAAGAGGGTCTCAATAAACAGGCTCATGTTCTTGTAATGTTTTTCGATATTTTCGAGCTCCGATGCCAACCCCTGGTTATTGTCATTTAATTCTTTCATAAAATTATTCATGCATGCCGTATCACACAACCCTGCGGTCGATTTATTGGCAAAGTCTTTTTCCAGCTCTATATTCTTCTCTATTTTTCTTCTCAGGCCCTTCAGGAAAAGCTTGTACACCATATTGGGGACAATAATATTATGTTCAATGTCGGCAACAAGGGAGCGGATAAACTTAAGATGCTCGATATTCTTCTTGACAAGGAACCTGTTATGTATGTTAAATCCGATACGGTTGGCGTATTTCTGGAAAAAGAGCTCACGGTGCTCTGAAAGGTCCCTGACCGGATAAATTGCAAGTATCCCGAGCACGTCGTCCTCAACTTTAAAAGGAAGCTCCTCAATCAGGGGTTCCTTGCCACGGATCGTCAGCACGAGACTGTTCTTCTTCGTATAATAAGGTTTGTCCGCGGGTCTCACTTCCTCCGGAGGAGGCGTGTGCAGCTTATAATCCCCTGCTTCGGTCTTTGCAATAAGCAGAAGCGCATTCGTGGCCGGGTCTACAATGTAAAGACACGCCTGAAGATTAAAGAAGTATTCCGGTATCGCCACGCACAGTTTATAGAAGTCCTCAATATCGTCTATTTCCTGGGCCAGATCAAAAAAAGTCTTCAGCGCGTTATTTTCTTCTTCAGTGAAGTCATAATTCCTGTAATCGCTTTTTTTGTCTTCGACGCGTTTTATTATATAGTCAGTATCACCCATTATAAAAACCTGATATGTCTTTTTACGGCATTAATAATTATGGCAAGATAAATTTAATACTGTAATTTTATCACAATAACATCATTTAAATTCAAATCATTTTACCATTATGCACGCTGAAAATATACAACCCTTTCAAGCTCCCCGCACGGGAGCGGTCAGTTATTTAAAGAGCACATATAAAGCGCCAAGCCCCCCGTCGCACTGTCTTGCGGTAACAAAGGCACTGATGTATTTCCTGTAACGCATTGAAAGCCATTTGACCACAATGTCCTTCAGGACCGGGCCATTGGGAGAGCAAAGTCCCCTGCCGTGGATTATCTTAACACAACGGCGCCCCCTCTTGACGGAATCCCGGATAAAAGCATCGACCTCTTTTTCAGCCTCTTCAACAATGACCCCGTGCAGGTCCAGACAGTCCTGGACCGAGTACTTCCCTGCATGGAGGTTTTTCAGGATGTCCCCCCCATGCTCCTTATCGGTCCATTCCACATATTCCTGCGTATCCGGGAGGTGTAACGGTTTTCGTCCACTGACAGTGTCTTTGAGGGCCTTCAATACTTCATTATCAGGCAGTTTCTTTTTTGAGGGCGGAACAACTTTTTTATGATAAAGAGGGATCTCTCTGAATTCCCTTATCTCCTGGACCTCCTTCATCGTGTTTAAAAAGAAATCCTCATCGTCGGGGGACTTGGTTTTTTGAACAGACGCAGGTCGTTGGGGTATTTGTGCCTTCTTGCGCCTGTAAATTTTCTTCAGTTCTTTAAATGAATCGGTTACGAGTATCTCTGGCCCCTGCTTTTTGCCGTTCATGCTGCTCACTCCATGCCTATTATAACAAAAAGCCGGTTACAGTGGCGGGTATTCCCGCCCTATTGTGACAGCGTTATTTTTTCCGTTCAAAGAGCCGGGCTGCAATGACTACAAACGCAAAGGATAGAAATAATATAACTGTCATATCGGTCGCAAGGCTGAAGTCAGCGCTCATCGGGCCTTCTTCAACAGGGAAGATAACATTCTTGAATGCGTCAACGCCGTATGTCAGCGGATTTAGTTTAGTTGCAACAGCCAGCGGTTTCGGCAGGAGCTTGACAGGATACATGGCTCCTGAGAGAAAGAACATAGGCATAACGATAAAATTCATGATTACACTGAAGCTTTCATAACTCTCATAAAATGTCGCGAGTAAAATGCCGAATGTCGAAATGCAGAAAGACACGGCTATTGCGATAATCAGCACGGCAATTATCTGGAGCAGGCCGAGTTTAAGGCCGAGGACCGGAAACAACAGCAGCACAATTGCCGCCTGGATGGTGGAAACAACGGTGCCGCTCAGGCCCTTTCCGATCACTATAGACAACCTCGAAACCGGGGCGGCAAGTATCTCCTTGAAAAACCCGAATTCCTTGTCCCATATGATGGATATGGATGAGAATATGGAGCTGAAAAGTATGGTCATCCCCAATATGCCGGGGAATATAAACTGCGTATAGGACATGCCGCCTGCCGGGCTGACCAGCCTGCTCATGCCCGCGCCGACAAGGAAAAGCCATATCAGCGGACGGGCAAGCGCTGACACAAGCCTGCTCCGCTCTCTGACGAACTTTTTAAACTCCCTTGCGACTAAGACATATATAGCGTTAAATTCCATAGAAATAATTCGCCATAAATATAGACAGCTCGTTTGGCTGTCATGCCCGAGGTTCTTAATCGGGCATCCAGTTCATTAGCTGCCTGGATTCCCGCTTACTGCCTGCCAACAGTAGGTGCTTTAAGCACGGGAATGACAATAAATGTATCTTGATGAACTATCTAAATCAATGCCTCCTCCTATACGCCCTTACCTCTTCCTTGATGTTACTCATCCCCGAGGCATCCTCCTCCCTTATGGCCTTGCCGGTCAGTTTCAGAAAGACGTCGTTTATCGTAGGTCTTTGCAGTTTTACTGAGAGCACCTTGTCTCCGAGACCCCGGATGAGCTCCGGTATGCAGGCGTCTCCCCTGTTTGAAGTCAGGTAGAGCTCTCCTTCTTTGTTCTCGGCATCGATGTCGAAGAGTTTTTTGATCTCCTGTTGAGACCACTTGTTGTCCCTCGTTTTTAGAGAGATAACGTCTCCGCCTATTATCTTTTTTAATTCATCAGGACTGCCCTCCGCAATTATTTTCCCGTTATCTATAATGGCTATCTTATCGCAGACCTCGGCCTCTTCCATATAATGAGTAGTCATGAAAATAGTCACATTGTGCTTCTTCGGCATTTCCGTAATGACCCCCCACAAATTCGCCCGTGACTGGGGGTCCAGCCCGAGAGTGGGTTCATCAAGAAAAAGTACCCTCGGCCTGTGTATGAGCCCCCTTGCCACTTCAAGCCTGCGTTTCATGCCGCCCGAATACTTTTTGACAAGGTCGTCTCTCCGATCATACAACTCGACAAAATTCAGGGCATCATGGACACGGCCCTTGATTTCTGACTTTTTGACCCCATAAAGATAGGCATGAAACACCAGGTTTTCATAGGCCGTGAGGTCCTTGTCAAGAGTTGAGTCCTGGAACACGATGCCTATGGATTTTCTGACCGCTGAAGGTTCTTTCAAACAGTCATGATCATTGATGAAGGCCTTACCCGATGTTGCGGATATAAGTGTGCAGAGGACATTTATCGTAGTGGTCTTTCCCGCCCCGTTCGGGCCGAGAAAGCCGAAGATGGTCCCTTCCTTGACCTCAAAGGATATGCCGTCAACAGCGGCCAGATTGCCATAGCGTTTGACGAGATTTTCAACCTTGATTATCGGCATAAAATTATCGATAGCAGGACAGGGAGTCTGCCGGAAAAGCTTTACCTGCGATACCTCAGTGAGATTTCAGAAAGCATAATTTACGTTTTTTAAATTTCACTGGTCGCTGCTTCCTGCATCTAAGGCTTTATTCATATCATTACATCGCTTTGTAAAGGTTTTCCGGCAGACTCCCTGTCCTGTTTATGCAACGTTAACGTTCAGTTAAGAATTTATATGAAAATAATATTAAATGCAACAATCCCGATTGAACTGCTGTTATTATGTGTGATAGAATTCAGCGCATGAATAAAGAATCGAGGGCCATGTTATGAAAGTATCGGTCAAGGACAGTAAAGAGACAGCTTTTTCGTGTGACGTATTAATTCTCCCCCTGCTGGAAAATCAGGGGATACGTCCATATCGTGATATAGACAACGCGCTCGGCGGTCTCCCTGGAAAGACCATGTCCTCCAAAGAATTCAGCGGCAGGTACGGCGAGATGTCCCTTCTTCACACACAGGGCAGGATCAAACCTGAAAGGGTCCTCCTCGTTGGATTGGGGAAAAAAGAAGATATCACGCCTGACAAGCTGAGACAGGCCGGAGGCAAGGCCGCTTCGTTTGTTCGCTCGCTCGGGGCCAGTCATGCGGGACTTTCCACCAGGACAATCGGACCATTGCATATTTCTCCTGCTGTGTTCCTTGAGGGCTGTCTGCTTTCCGATTACCGTTTTGAAAAATACAGAAAAGAAGAAAACAGGAAGGGCCTGAAGGGCATTACCGTACTTACAGGAAAAGATATCGGCAAACAGATAAAGTGGATGATGGCCGTTGCAAAGGCAACATACCTGACGCGTGATCTCGTGAACACGCCGTCAAATGACATGACCCCCTCGGGTCTCGTCAGGGCTGCGCGCTCCCTTAAGAAGGTCTCCGTGAAGGTCATTGAGAGAAAACAGGCCGAAGCTCTCGGAATGGGCGCATATATCTCCGTTGCAAAGGGCTCGATGGAACCACCCAAATTTATCGTTATCACCTATAAAGGGAAAAACTCCGCACCGATTGCTCTCGTCGGGAAGGCAATAACCTTTGACAGCGGGGGCATATCACTGAAGCCAAGCGAGGGCATGGAGAAGATGAAATACGACATGGCCGGCGGCGCAGCGGTGCTGGGTGTCCTGCATGCCGCAGCGGAAATGAATTTACCCGTTCACATAATAGCGGTCATTCCGGCCACTGAAAACCTTCCCGGAGGCAGTGCCTCAAAACCGGGTGATGTTGTGAGGTCACTGGATGGTAAAACCATCGAGATCATCAGCACGGACGCTGAGGGGCGCCTGGTGCTCGCGGACGCTATCAGTTATGTGAAAAAATTCAGGCCCTCGGCGATCATAGATATCGCTACCCTCACCGGGGCATGCTCGATAGCTTTCGGGAATGAGGCAATTGCAATGATGGGCAATGACGATTCACTCATGGCAATAATGAAAAAGGCCTCGGAAGAAACCTCTGAACACGCATGGCAGATGCCCCTCTTTGATGGATACAAAGACTATATCAAGAGCGATATCGCCGACCTGAAGAATTCAGGCGGCAGGACCGGCTCACTTATCAGCTCAGCATATTTTCTGAAGGAATTTGCAGGCGATGTCCCCTGGGTCCATCTCGACATCGCAGGGACCGCGTGGACTGACAAGGACAAGCCGTACATTCCAAAGGGGGCGACCGGGATCGGGGTCAGGCTGCTGCTGAAGTTTCTGGAAAACTATAAATAAGGGGGAAGTAACAGATAAAACGATTTTATACTTCTTCTCTGTGCCTCTGTGGTAAATAAATATCTCTGCATCTATCTATTGCTTGTGCTGCCGTTTCATCTCTTCCTGTTTCTTGATCATGTCATCAATTTCCTTTAACTGCCTGCTGTCGGCCCCGTATAACTTCTCTCTTATGTCCCTTGCCCTGTTATAAAGCGGCGATGCCTTTTCAAACCTGCCCGTCAGAGTATATGAGAACGCCAGGTTCATTATCGGATTGACCAGGACTTCTTTGCCGGCATGAGATTTCTCTAACTCATTGATTGCCTGTGTGCATACCTTTTCGACTAATGCCATATCACCATGTACGAGGGCGTTTCTCGCTTCGAGGTTGCAATTATTTGAATATTCCTTCTCCTGCTGAGATAGGGACTCGCCTGATGCCGGGTCCGCTGCGAAAGTATTTGAGCAGTGAAGACCAACAAGCACAAACAATAAAACATAAATATATTTCATGATATTCTCCTCCGGATATAATGCGGAATTCAAAGCTGTGACGGATGAAAAATAATAACAGTTCTTTTAAATAATTGACAATGGGACAAGTTCGCGTTGATACATAAGGCTAAGATGTTCTACCCTTGGCGGGACACGTGCACGCTGAAACACAGCGTACGTGTCCCGCCGCTCAGCTATAATGACCTGCTTTTCGTGTTGAGTCTGAACAACAGCGTTTCATCAATAGTTTTTCTTATTTTTTCTTCTTGGCGTCTTTTTTTACGTTTTTCTGTTTTGCGCTTTTCTCCTTGTCCTTCTTTCCGCCTTTATCTCCCATATATTTTCACCTCCTTCCCGAAGAATTAAATTCAGTCCAAGAATTATAACCATCTTTGAGACAAAGATAAAGGGGAAAATACGGGTGGGGACATCCCTTGCGTTCTGATGTATAAGGTCTCCCCTTTACAAGGGGAGATTTAGAGCGGTAAAGGAAGACAATTCATCTGATCGCTTTAGTCACAGCTCTCAGCTCATGCAGTATGTCCTGAATCAAATCCGTACTGATCTTCTTTGAAATCCGGATGCTATCGATGAATCCGGGATCTTCCACTATATTTATTAAATCTGTCTTCTGAATAACATTATGGGGCGCCATGTTAAATAGCTTTGCATACTTTTCCCTGATGTCAAACACCCTGCGGAAAACGGCCTTTCTGCCGTTTCGAAGTCTGCTGTAGCCGTTTATCTTCCGGTATTTGTCTTCCGGGTCCCTGGTGTAATTTTTGTTTTGGATTTGCAGATTCTTCAATAGAAAAGGCTCCAGTAATTTCTTCGCGTACAGTTTTGCCAGAATGACGTCTTTCAATGCAAGGAGGTATATTACGTCTTTGATGGCATAATCAAGTGCATCATCGGCAATAGGTCTTTTCCCCCAATTATGTTTCTGATATTTCTTTTTCTTTTCCAGGAAAATTCCAAGCTCATATGCAATTAATGAATGAAGGTCCTTCTTATCGTAATTAAGAAGCTCGGCAGCCGGTCTTAAATCGAGTATCGATTTTATTTCTATACCGGTAGTGTTTTTCAGCAAAGACAAATCGCTCCCCGCATCATACATCACTTTCAGAACGTCTTTGTTCTCAAAGAGAAGTTTAAGGGTATCGATATCTATTTTGAACGGATCGATGATTATATTGTTAACGCCGTCGAAGACTTGTATCAGGCATAATTTTTCTCCGTAAGCATGTAAATTGGATTCCGCTTCTATATCCAGCGCGATAATATGAAGCCCTTTTTCTTCAAACTTCTTCAGGTAAGATCGAAGTTCTGCCTTGTTTTCAATTTTGATGAAATTCACAAATATCTCCGGTCCGGCAATTAATCACCGATATAATAACAGACCATGCTAAGCAATTTAAGCCGGGTCCAAGGATGCAGTTTTATTATTTACCGGCAGGATTAAATGAGCGCTCCAACAGCTCATCAATCGCCTGCCTGCCTTCATCACTCAAATAACGCGTGCCGGTGACGGCTATTGTTTTATGATTTATGACTGGTTCTTCCGTTACCCATTCATTATGCACCCAGGATACCCATTCTTTCCTGTCCTGCTCAAATAAATATACGGGCCGGTTGAACAGCTTTGCCAGTTCCACGCCCCAGCCGGTGCCGCCCTTGACCGTCCCGTTCGACAACAGCCATCCCACGGCAAAGACCTGGTAACCGTTATTGACGATGTGGAACAATACCTGAAAAATTTTCTGCATCATGGGCGTTGTGGCAAATGAGCGTTCCATGCGCTTCCTTATGATGTCCGGCCCGACGACGCCACGGGACAGCTCCTCATCGGACAATATTTTCAGGCCCTTGTCACGGCTTATCTCATGCCCTTCAAAATTAAGTGTTACTTCCTGCATGCCCCACTTCTCCGCGGCCTTTCCGAAATATTCCTCAGTGCCTTTGTGGCCGCCTGTATACATTGTGACTTTTTTAGGATCTAACATGATCTTCTCCTTTTATAAATGTATTCCTTGAATCAATGCCATTGTATAGGATACAGGATAGAATTTTGATTTGTAAAATTAAGACGGCAGCAACAGTGTCACGCCGGGAGAGTAAGTCCTGAATAATTGAGCGTCAGTTCGGGAAATTACATTATTACAATGCAAATTAACTGCAGCCGATGGCGGGAGACGGTCACTTCATTTGCTTGTTTAAGGCAGCATTAACATGTTCGATCAGTTTACTTTCAATGTACCCCTTTGACTGGCAAGCTACCCATCCTACAAACGTAGCATGCCACCACAATGAGGCCTTGAATGCTGCGCTTATATGCATCGTTGTTTTGCCGTCATCCGTTTCCTTGATGAACGTATTGAATTTACCTAACATTGCATGATAAACATAAAAACCGCCGGGGGCGCCGCAGTCACAATAATCCGACAAATACTGGAAGCCCTCGTACGGGACCTTTATTTCTTCCGTTTCTATTAGCCCTGAATTATCAGTCCCTTCTTTAACCGGTATCTTCTCTTTTTTGAAAAACTCTTTCACCGATCCGGCTGTCCGGTCATACTTTGCATTAAAAGTCCCGGTGGACTGAACATCATGCAACAGAGGCGGCACGGTTGCGCAACCTGCAATAAAAAAGCTCATTGCAACAATTAACAATCTCTTCATGGCCGGGCCTTCTTCATATAAGGTTCATTCCGTCTCGATGCTGCAATTGCATCAAGTATCTGATTTATAACAAGGTATTAATATTAACGGCGCATCCCGGATTATTCTTTACCGGATTGTATTCATGGCGGGGTCGCGTGTATCTGCTAACACAGTCCAAGGGCCTCCCTGGTCATTTTTTCAGCAGTCTCAAAAACAGCCCTTTTTCCTTCCTCTGTCCTGGCCTCAATATAAAACCTCACCTTCGGCTCTGTCCCGGACGGCCTGATCATCAACCATGACCCGTCATCAAATACGAGCTTGGTCCCGTCAACTGTGATTACATCCCTTACAGTCCTCCGGTCCCCGTTTACTTCGATAACGCTTCCCTCTTTATACTTCTCCCTTATTGAGGAAAGCTTATTGATCAATATCTCTCCGGCCAGGGCGCGTTCCACCTCGATGCCGGAGCGGTCGGGATAGTAGTGTCCGAATTCGGACATGATGTCTTTCAGGTAGTCGCTCAGGTTCTTGCCTGTCACCGCCATCATTTCAATGGCAATCAGTATTCCGAACAGGGCGTCTTTCTCCAGTGTGTGGTTGAAGCCGGAAATGCCGTCTGATTCTTCAAAACATACTATGGCCCTTTCCTGAGAATTCCTTAACATATACGGTCTGAAGTTCTTGAACCCTACCCTGGTCTCCCTGATGGGGATGTCCAATTTCTTTGCTATGGCATTGACCAGATTGCTGGTCCCCACGGATTTCACAGCCATTCCCGATATGCCTTTATGAACATGAAGAAAGTGTAAGGCCATCGCGCCGAAATAGTTCATCGGAATTATCATGCTGTCATCGGCATGGCGTATACGGTCGCCGTCAGGATCGAGAATGACTCCGAGCTTAAATGCCGCTTTGCTTTCTTTTAAAATATTTCTCAGACCTTTCATGTTGCTGTCGGACGGCTCAGGAGCGACCCCTCCAAAAAGATAATCATCCTCTGTGCGCAGATATTTTATTTTATGGTTTTTACCTATGATCCTCTCGATGCGTCCCCTGGTTGCACCGTGAACGTTATCGATACATATAACACAATCTTCTCTCTCAATAAATCCCCTGATTTTTTGAATGTCCAGAGTCTTTCTCTCAGCAATGTATTTCACATACAGGTCCGTCAGGTCTATTTTTTCAACATTGTCCGGCTCTGCTGTACCGGGGACCAGGGATTCGCCCATCATTCTGTTGGCGATCTCTTCAATCTTGGTAGTAATTTCAGGCCCTGCAGGGCCGCCGTCAGATGGGTTGAATTTAAAACCTCCATAGTTTGCAGGATTGTGAGAAGGGGTAAGATTTATCGAGCATGCCGCGTTCAGCATTTCAATTCCCGCTGAAAATTCCGGGGTGGCAGCCTCTCCCGCATACCAGGTCTTTATCCCGTCCCGCTGTAGCAGCCTGATCACTTCCCCTGCAAAAGCAGGCCCGAGAAACCGGTTATCATGTCCGACGATCACTCCCCTTTGCTTTATTTCTTCAAAACCGGACACCCCCATGGCCCCCATGACGGAAGGACTGTTTTCCCTGAACATGCTGATGATGGCTGACGTCACTACCCGCACATTGTTGAACGTATAATCCGTGCCGATCTCGCCCCTCCATCCCGAGGTGCCGAACACAACCCTGGTCGGAGCATTATTTTCCCTGGCAAATTTCTCTATTATTGACAGCAAGCCCCTGTTAGCCGAGACATCCGAAAGTATCGCTTTCCAGCAGGCAGCTGCATTTTCAAATCCGTGGATCATCATCCCTCCTGGCGTATAAATAATTAAATATCTTCATCCACTGCAGAGGCAACCTCTTTGTGGCCGACCATAGAAATAGTCTGGAAACGAATATTACGTACTATATTATCATATGATATTTTCTATTTGTCTTCATCGAAATAATAAGTTAAAATTATTGCCATGATCATAGCCGTCATAGGCGCAGGTTCCTGCAGTAAAGAAATATATGGCATAGCCGAAGAAGCCGGCAAACTGATCGCCATGAACGGCGCCGTGCTCATGACCGGGGGCCTTGGGGGAGTAATGGAGGCCGCGTCAAAAGGGGCACAGGAGGAAGGCGGTATCACCATCGGGATACTTCCCGGTTTCAGTAAAGATGAAGCAAACACGTATGTAGACATCCCGATAGCAACGGGGCTCAGCCACGCGAGAAATGCCGTTATCGCACGTTCCGCAGATGCCTTGATCGCTATTGCCGGGGAATACGGCACGCTTTCCGAAATAGCCATAGCCTTAAAGCTCGGAAAACCGGTCATCGGCATTAAAACATGGGACACCATCGCAGGTGTCATTCATGTTAATACACCTGCGGAAGCGATAAACGAAATATCCAGGTTTATATAGTAACTGCATGGGAAGCCGGTGAAGTGCATTCATTGGGACATAACCTTCCATGCCCATCATGCAAAAGCATAATCATTGTAAGCCATCAAAGTCAGGATAGTCGATATCCTCACGCGCCTTTGAAAAACCCTGGGCAGTATCTTAAGAATAAATATCGACCTTTTGAAGTTGAATGAAAAAAGCAGGGTACACAGCCTTAGAGCAAACAGCAGCCGGTACTTGAATCTAATGGGATCAACATCGTTTGAGTGCCTCCAGAAATCGGTGTCCCAGTAATACATGAGCTTTTTATAAATGGAACTAAACGAATAAACTTCCCTGAGCACCCGCTTATGCCCTTCCAGCAGCTCCTCGGGGGTCAGGCGGGCCGGAGAAAATACAACACTTTTCGCGTCGTACTTGTCCCAGTCCTTATGGAGTATCCGGCCCTCTTCTTCAAGACGCTTGAAAAGCCTTGTGCCCGGAAACGGGGTCATGATGTTGATCAGCGGCATCAGCAACCCTGTATCATCAATAAACTTTATCAGCTCATCAAATGATGTCTGCGTGTCCGAGTCATATCCCAGGATAAAAGACCCGTGGACCAATATGCCGTATGACTGGATTTTCCTGATGGCCTCGTAATAGTCGTGCCGGAGATTGATCCCCTTGTCCATGCTCGAAAGGTTTTCCCTGGATATGGATTCAAGCCCGATTAAAATAGAGCCGCACCCGCTGTCCTTCATTAATCTAAGCAGCTCATCTTCTTTTGATATATTGATCGACGCCTGGCATGACCAGTTGATATTATGTTCCTTCAAAGCGATAAACAGCTCCCGCGCAAATTTCCTGTTTGAAATAATATTGTCATCGGCAAAGAAAATGGACCTCTTCTTGAACCCGGCATCAGTGCCCAGAACATCCTTTATCTCCTGCGATATCTGACCGATGGTCCTGTTCCTTATCTTCTGACCGTCATAGGCGTGGACCGAGCAGAATTCACAATGAAACGGGCACCCCTTTGTGGTCTGAACAATATCGGAAAAATACCTGTCCTTCGAGAGAGCCGTCCTCACCGCAACGGGAAAGGCGGTCAAGTCAGCCTTCTTCTCCGCTTTATAAATCTTTTTAAGACCACCGTTCCGGGCATCCGCCAAGAGCGTTGGCCACACCTCTTCAGCTTCACCCACTACAATGGAATCACTATGCATGAGGGCCTCTTCACTGCACATCGAAGGATGTATCCCCCCAAGGACGGTCTTTACTCCTCTCTGACGGAAGGCCCCGGATATCTGATATGCCCTTTTTGCAAACATGGTCCTTACGCTGATCCCTGCAAGGTCCGCGCCCCAGCCGTAATCGATGTCCTCTATGTTTTCATCAAACACCCTGATTTCATGTTCCGGCGGGGTCAATGAAACAAGAGTGGGAATGGCGAGCAGATAAGAAAAATATTTTCTTGTAAGCAGAAAACCGGAGAAAAATTTATAATCGTAAAAGCTCTTTCCCGTATCAGAACTGTTCCTTGGAATAACTAAAGCGATCTTCATAAATTATAAAAAGTTTAACATACGTAAGCGGGACAAAACAGCAATGCCCCTGGACCAGGTTTTTTAAATTATATCTTGCAGTAATTATGTCCGGGGGACACAAAACACTGTGTTAAGATATCACCATGAAAATAATTGATATCCATACCCACGGTATCGGCGGCTTTGATACCAGGACAGCATCAGAAGAACACATACTTAAGATCGCCGAAATACAGGGAAGCCTCGGAGTTTCCGGAATCGTCCCTACTGTATACCCTTCCACAATCGATGCCATGCGTGAAAACATGCATGCAATCAAAAAGGCATTAGCAAAGCAAACCTGCGCAGGAGTCACAAGCCAAATCCCGGAAGCAAAAATCATCGGCATTCATCTTGAAGGGCCGTTTCTTAATCCGTCCAAATGCGGGGCCCTCGGTCCGGCTTCATTCATAAAAGCCACTGAGTATAATCTCAATAAATTGATTGATGGGTTCGAAGATGTAATAAAGATAATAACTATCGCGCCTGAAATGGAAGGTGCGATTGACATCATCAAAGCAACTTCCCGCAAGGGCATCATTGCAAGCATGGGACATTCGGACTCCTCTTATGCAGAAGCGGAAGCCGGTTTCCGCGCAGGAGCGCGCTGTGTCACGCACATCTTCAACGCGATGAGAGGGCTCCACCACAGAGAGCCTGGACTTGCCGGTTTCGGACTGATGAATTCCGATATTTATATCGAAGTCATTGCAGACCCGTTCCATCTCGACAGAAGAATAATGGAATTTATTTTTTCAGTCAAGAATACTGACAAGATTATCATTATCTCAGATTCGGTCCAAGCCACGAACACGGTCCGGCCGCCACATAGAATACGCAATGAAGACGACATCCTCCTCGGAGGCTCCTTGACGATAAAAGAAGCGGCAGAACAATTGATTCGTGAAGGACTGGACCAGGCCATTGTCATTAAATCGCTATCCGAGAATCCCCGGGAATATTTGCAACTTGGTTTTATTCAATAAGGCCGCTTCGGTTGATAGTACATTCACGATGGTGCAATCGGAAGTGGTCCCTGGACCAAACTGTTCTTTGCGGTCTTGCGCAGCCATGCTGATTTGTAAATTTTATATGTGTTAAATCTATCTTGACTTATTGTATTTTTTACTATATATAAATATCATGAATTATTTTATTATAGAACGCTGACCGCTATAATTTATATCAGCAGTTGAATAATTGAATTATGAAAAAAAGAGCTATCGATAGAATCCCTGCAAATCTCAAGGCAGAATTTTTCTGGAGTGACAGGGTCAACACCGGACATATACTCGACCTGTCGGAAAACGGCTTCCTTATAAAGACTGACTCATGCCCTCTCATAAAGGCGAAATTCGATCTTAACATTGTCCTTCAGGATGATGTCCTTAAGGTCCCCGTTAAAGTCCGAAGGATAGTAAAGAATGATAATAACTATGATGCCATAGGAGTGGAAATAGTTAACCCGCCAAAAGAGTATCTTGAATATGTAGATTCGCTAAGGTGGGAACGGATCAAGGGAGTTAAAACAAGCGGGCAAACAATAAAGCTCTATGTCTGCAAAATATGTCATCACATTGCATTTGATCGCGCACCGCTAAATTGCCCCATCTGCAGCTCGACAATTGAGAGTTTTGAGAAGGCCCCTGAAGCTATTAAAAAACCGGACGACTTTTCCGAGCTCTCTGAATTCGAGAAGAAACATATTCCCGTAATTAACATCTTGAAGGAAAATGGATATGTCAATGCTCACATAACTGTCGGAGAGATAAATCATGAGATGAATATTGATGACCATATTTCACATATTGATTTTTATTACAATGCCCCCTTTATTAATAAAAAGTGCATATCGAGACTGAGTTTTAATTGCGAGAAAATGCATCCTTCAACAACCCTACGCTTCGATAATGCAACCCAGGGAGTACTGACAGTCATCAGCAACTGCAGCGCCCACGGAAACTGGCTGTCCAAAATCACAATCTAGCATAATTCCATCATTGTTGTGTAAATTGAATTTGACTCTGAGAACAGTGTTTTTCTGCGCTTTCCCTTCCGGTCCGTTTTAATTATTTGCATCTGCAAATGAGGCATGATATCCTTTTTCAAAGGAGGTTTGTTATGGAGATACCACTACAAATCAGAAGTCGAAACATTGAACTTAGTGATGCCATAGAATCTGAAATCCGGAAGCGGGCGGAAAAACTGGATAAATTATATAACCGAATAACAAGATGCAAAGTAATTGTGGAGTCGCCTCATCATCAAAGCCATCAGGGCAAAAGATATAATGTTCAGATTGTGATGACTGTGCCCGGAGCTGAACTGGTCGTAACGCGAAACCCTGATGAAGACATATATGTAGCCATCAGGGACAGTTTCAATGCAGCCTTCAGACAACTTGAAGACTATTCAAGACGCCAGAGGGGTGATATAAAACAACATGGGGAAGCGCCTGTCGCGGTGATAAGCGCCATCTTCACCGATAAGGGCTACGGCTTTATAACTACATCTGACAACCAGGAGATTTATTTCCACAAAAACAGCGTCCTGAACAGCGACTTTAAGCATCTTGAGGTAGGGATGAAAGTGCGTTATTCAGAAGGGAAAGGCGACAAGGGACCTCAGGCCAGCACAGTCACCTTAATCTGATGAATATTCAGTCTGATGCAGCCGGTCATTAAAATAGAGTCATCTTCCGGCCCGCTTCTTTGGACAACTCCGCCCTTGATACGTGAATCAATAAATACACATCCTGGCAGTTTGACCAATTGCCGTCAGATGGCTCTATTAAAATGATGCGACGCCCCGCCCAAGTTAAACCTTGAGCTTTTTCTAGTTCGGAGCTTCGGCAGATGTTTTAGGCTTCCCCATAACTTCCGGGGCCTGCACACCACATCCGACTCCTGCTCCCTTACCCATTTGCTTGGTCCTCAGGTTTAATCTCTTCCAGGGTATCGCAAACCAAGTTCTTGATTTCATTTTAACTCATTTAAATACATTGTCAACCCCCTGTCTGAAACCAATGATTTAGATCGGCTAGCCTCGTGCACTGGAGATCCAGGTCGATTTACTTTCGAATCGATGCAGTGCGACGCAGGCCGGGAACACCTGTATTGTCTGAGAGACGGGAAGTCGTATACGCAGACATGTAGCTACGAGATGATGTGGTCTTTCGTATGAACATATTTTAAAAAGTTCGCTAAATGCATGTGTTCAGCCCTCCGCCAATTGGTTGACAAAAATGGGTATTTTTACCTGATAGCCATCAACTTATATTTCATCAGTATCTTCACTTTCTACCCGATATAGGCAATGCCTTAAGTTCTTTCCTTGGCAATTTGGTTTATTTTATCTGCAATTTAGCAATGCCCTTGATTCACCGATAACAGCACTTGCATCATAATATTCAGACATCGTTGCAAGCCGGCACGATAATTGCATTTTGTAAATTAAGTAGTTGAAATTTTGAAAGAAAGGAGATGTAAATATTCTCTGAAGTCAGAGCTCAATGAAAGGAGATTCAAATGTTAGAACTTGAAACAAAACATGAACAATGCACTATTTGCAAGCATGAATACACGTCAATTAATACTGAAGTTATGCCGGGTATCAAAATTTATGTTTGTGATACCTGCCTGGAAGCCGCTAAATATAACTTCATCTGGGTTTGCATGAGTTGCGGTCAAGTATATCTCAGGCCCAAGAAACTTGTAATCGAAAGAGTGAAGGATGTAGAGCTAAAAAGAGCATATATGCTTTGCGAAGATATGCAGATAATCCAGGGAATTGATATGTGTATCGCTTGCGATCCTGAAGGAATCGTAAATTATATGGACGCACAGAAAACAGCAACCTGCTGAGGGCAAGACAATTAATGTCTGCATTGACAATAATTGTCACATGCCGAAAATTGAAGTTTGAGGCTGCTTTTTTGACAGTATAAAGTGGTTGCAGAAGGTTACAACGGAATAATGTGTGATGCATAATGAATAAAATCTAATCTCATCACGCATCACACATCTCTGATCTCCTAGTCCCCCTCAAACTCGGTCAAGCAATAGACACTATATCCTCTTTCCTTTAACTTCTTCTCCCCTCCGACATCCGGAAGATTAACGATAAAGGCCATTTCTGTGACCACTCCGCCGAGCTTTTCAATCAATGCTGCGGCTGCTGCTGCCGTACCACCTGTAGCGAGAAGGTCATCAACGACAAGCACCTTCGTGCCCTTTGCTATTGCGTCCTTATGAATCTCAACTGTATCTGTGCCGTACTCGAGTTCATATTCGTGACGTTCAACGGCTGCGGGAAGTTTGCCAACTTTTCTAATCGGGACAAAACCTTTACCAAGAGTATAGGAAAGCGCTCCTCCTATGATAAAGCCTCTTGCTTCGATTCCGACTATAACATCAAAATCAATCTTGTCAGAGAGATATCTTTGAGTCAAATTGTCAATGACCAGCCTGAACCCCACAGGGTCTTTGATGAGGGTGGTTATGTCTCTGAACATGATTCCTTTCTTGGGATGGTCGGGGATGGTCCTGATTTTTGACTTGATCGGCATTTGATTCCTCCTTTGTATTACGGCAGATAAATTATTTCACGCAGACATCGTCATATTTTCCAATCTCCGGAATAATGCTGCGGAACAAATTGATCACATTGTCCGCGTTTTTCTTCATGACTTTTACAATCATCTCCCAGGTGACTGGCTCCTCCTCCTCATGCCAGCAATCATAGTCCGTAGACATGGCTATTGCAGCATAGTGCATCTTTTTCTCTCTGGCCAGAACGACTTCAGGGACTGTGCTCATGTTGATAACATCGGCGTTCCAGCTTCTGAACATGTGGCTTTCCGCTTTTGTGGAAAAGCGCGGACCCTCAATTGTAATGACCGTCTTGTTTTTATGAAATGGCAGCTTCATTTTTTCTGCTGACCGGGAAAGCATATCTATAAGGCTCTGACAAAAGGGCTCGGCCATTGCAGTATGGACTACTACATTCTCATCAAAGAAAGTCGTTTCCCTCTTCCTGGTATGGTCGATAAACTGGTTGGGGAACACAAGGTGTCCGGGGGCTATCTCCTGGCGCAAAGAACCCACTGCTGTGGACGCAATAACATGGGTGCAGCCCTGTTCTTTCAGTGCCCATATATTGGCCCTGAAGTTGACCTTTGAAGGATAGATGGAATGGTCTTTCCCATGCCTTGCAATTATGACCACGTCAACTCCTTCAATAGAGCCGCATGTTAGTACAGAAGTCGGTGGCCCATATGGAGTTTTAACGGAAAGCTCTTTTGCCTCTTTTAAAATATCAGGATTATCAAGTCCGGAACCGCCGATAATACCTACTTTAATCATGAATATCTCCTCGCGTTATTAAAATTGGTAAGAAAGTTTTCAAGGAAGACTAAAAATAATACGGCCGTATAATTATAGATATTTCCCCGCCCATTATTCAATAATCAGAGTTCGGTGTATATTGTTAAATATACCTGGGTTTCACCGTCTTCAGTAACTCCGCGAGCGATACCCAGGGCTGGAGTTATCCTTAATTTATAACCCAGCACCATGTCCATTCGTGTCTCTGCACCGATACCCGCTGAAAAATCCTTCGTGCGAAATACTTTATTGTGACCCCACACATTCCCGGCGTCTGCAAAAACAGCCATATGCACCCTGTCCCAGAAAAAGGGTTTGGTGCTCCAGCCCCTGAAAATGTACGTTATCGGGAACCGGTATTCCAATGTGCCTTTTAATACATGCCTGCCCGTCTCAAAACCTGCAGCAAAACCCCGGATGGAATATACATTGAAGTCATAAGGAGGCCCGCCTATCTGATATGCCTGCTGTGCAATAAGTTCGCCGTCGGACCATGCCCCTTTCAGATTGAGATAAAGCACATGATGGCGCTTAAGACCAATGTACTCATCATAGTCAATTGCACATTCATTCTGTTCTAGGCCATTGCCCGATTCTTTAAGATATTTCCTGTAAATTACTGATATGTTTCTGCCCTCTTCTCTGCTTATCGAGTATGGATATTTCAGTGCATCGCCGTAGCCAAGGCCTACAAATACATTGTCTCTCCTGCCTTCATATACCTGGAGACCGTCGACCGTCCTGTTCTTGATGCGCGTAAGATGGTCCAACTTTACATAGCTATATCCTGCTGAGAGGTTCAATCTCGATTCAATCGTACTGTAAAGGGGAACATTGAGCCCCGCTGTAACACCCCTCCGCCTCTCATAGTAATTATCTTCGTCGGGATCATCATTGTCGGAAAAAAATTCCGAATAGCCGACCGGAACAGAATACGATCTCAAAAACAATGTGGGGTACCACCTGTCATATACATATTCGATATCATAATATCCCCGCCCGCCGGACCCGACTCCGCCCTGCATGACATAAGTATGATATCCAAGCACGTCCTGCCCTGCTGTGAAGGCGCCGAATACCGCTCCGTTATTATCAAACGTAAGGGTGGGCAGCCAGAATTTGGGAGCTAAGGTCTTCATAGGACAATACGTTTTCTCAGCAGGTAAAGCTTCGGAAAGCGCCTCTTCTTTCTCATCAAGGGTATTTCCCGCCTTTTGTTGAATGACCGGACGCTGCCAAGACGGCGTTATCCTCGGGCTTAACAACGTGGAGGACCACTGCAAAGGATCATATGGAATTTCCGCTATATAAAACCCTTTTGAACTATAACCTGAGAAGTACAATTTTTTGTTCCCGGCGGATACTTCAGGCTGGAATGCGCCCCCCAGAACATGAGTGACCTGATAAATCTCCTTATCGGCAATGGAATATGCAAAGAGGTTATAGACACCTGTCCTATCGGAAGAATAAATGATGAATTTGCCGTCAGGAGACCATGCAGGATAGATATTGTCATAGTCCGTAACCAGTAACGTATCTATGGTCCTTGAATCAGGATCAAGCAATTCAATAGAGGTCTGTCCTGAATTATCATGCCTTGAAAATACGATAAGCCGTCCATCGGGTGACCATCGGGGAGCTGACAGGGCAGCGTCCTGAAACGCGGTAATGACCTCTGTCTTTGCAGATTCAATTTCCATAATAGCGATATTCTGCTGCCCCGGCACGGTCTTCGCGAATACCAGCTTTTTCCCGTCAGGTGACGCATCAACATCCTTGGCCCTTATATTTTTTGTAATCCTTTCCACCGAACGGCCATCAAGATCATATGAATAAATGTCCTGGTATAAGTTATAGCTGTTTTTCATCTCAGCCTGTGTGAAATAGAGTCTCCTGCTGTCAGGGGACCAGGAAAGGCTGTGGTCCGAAGGGAATCTTCTTATCGTAAACTGTTCATCAAAAGTCACGGAATCAAGGATTACAATTTCCTCATGAGCGTGGGGCCCGCGCCTGTTGACGGCAAGATGCCTCCCATCGGGAGAGATACGAGGATTGGTTATCTTTTCACCCGTGACAGGAAGTTTTTGATAGGTAGTTACAGGCTGGGTATTAAGCAGTTTGATCTTTTCATATTGTTCTGTCTTGAGCTTACCGACCATGTCCTCGTACAACTCCGCATAATTCAGTCCCGTCATTCTTTCAGGAGGCGCGCTTATAAAGAAAGGGAACCGTCCTGAATGTGATAGATTGAGCTCGCCGAGAGCTTCATTGGTTTTAATCCCGCTGATATACTTTTCAAGCAGCATGCCGTAAATATACGGCACGTTTCCGGCCGGCCAGTCAGGGACGTCACCGTTAAGCTGGTCGACACTCGGTAACCCGTCTTCGAGAACCGCCATTCTGAAAATCATTTCAACATAGGAGCTCCGTCCCCTTCCCGAAGAAGTCAGGTCCGTCTCCGCCCACGTAGCGATCCCCTCGAGCCACCAGTCCGGCATAAAGACATTCGGCGGAGCGGTCGCCAGAAACAACATCAATGAAAGCGGGTCGTAGCCCGGCAGGGTCTTACCAAAAATACTTCTCATGACATCCGAGTATCCTCTCACAGGGTCCATGGTAAGAATATGGGTATATTCGTGTAACAAGACAAGTTCAAGCCAATTGTCATATTCTCCAAGGACCATATCAGGAAGCGGGGGGACCACAAATATGTATATTGCATTATACGGCAGGACCGTAGCCATGCCGTTGGCAAAGTCCATGTTATCAATCAGGACAATCTGGGTCCTTTCCCTTGGGGCCCACTGGAAAACTGGAGATAATTTACCATGCATTTTTTCGGAAAACAAGGCTGCTTTGCCGGCAATCTCATCAAGTCCCTGGTGAAAGTGAATCACGAAATGCTCAGTCTCTATAGTTGAAAACCTGAAGGACGGGTCTATCGTTGCGGAATAAGACGGCAATGGCTTGAGTATAAACGGACCGGCAATCAATACGGACATAACCAGGGTGCAAAACAGGCGCGATATTTTTTTCATGGCAACCTCATCGAGTAACACGGCAATATTGTTCCAGAATAATGACCCGGTTGGATAATCGGGTGCACTACTATAAAATATTTGACCGAAAATGTTAAGAATAAAACAGTTGACTGCATAATATACTGTCTTAAGGCTATATTTTTTTCTGTCAAATAACATGAATTTATTGTTATAATCATGGAAAGGTAATCCCGGAAATAATCAAAAATGTTGAGTCACGGCATGGAAAAAAGACATTCCAGAAGAATCCCTGTACGTTTAGAGGCATTTATATTAACAGGTGATAAGACCTATATGGGTTCTATAGAAAATGTATCAGAAGATGGTTTCGAATATCAGGTCCAATCTTCTATTAAAGCCCCCGAAGATTTCCACTTTGATAAATCAGTGGAAATCTACTTTCAGATCCCTTCGGGTGAAGCGGTCAATATGTCTTGTACAGTCAAATGGCTTTCAAAAAGACCGTCTGTCGACAGGCCCTTGACGATAGGCATAAAAATATCAGAACCCTCTCCAAAATTCAAAAGTCTGATCCAAGCCCTTGATATTGTAAGTGTCAACTGACCCGCAATTCTTTCCACCGCCCGTACTTGAACCGGGCGGTCATCGCAATGCCCTGAACGAACATCGAGATGACCATTGCAGACCAGACGCCATATGCCTCGTATCCTGCGACGAGGGCCAGGAAATAAGCGAGGGGCAGACGGATTATCCACAGAGTGCTCACAATGACGAGCATGACCCCTTTTGTGTCGCCCGCGCCCATGAGGCACCCGCCCAGGATAACGCTGATCGCCATAAACGGCTCAGACACCATCGTGATCCTGATGTACCGGACCGTCTCGGCAAGGACCAGCGGGTCCTTTGCCACCGGCGATGAAATCGCCCCGGCCCACATGAAGACAGGCAGGGCCACAAGACTTACGAATGCTACACCTGAAAGAGATATCCTCCAGCCGATCTTTTCCGCCCTCTCAGGCGCTCCTGCCCCCAGGTTCTGCCCTGTCAGCACCGACGCAGACATATTTAGGGCGAATACCGGGAGATAAATAAATGCTTCAATCCTCAGCCCGCTGGTAAGCGCCGCCATAGCGGTAATCCCCCCTTTATCGAGATGACCGAGGATATTGTAGAGAACGATGTTGCCCGCGTTCCATGATATTTGCATAAGGGCGGCAGGCCAGCTAAGCCTGACAATGCGCCTTACCAGATCAGCCGACACTCTCCGCATGCCGGAAAAGATCCCCTTCCAGATACTTCGTCTGAAGAGGACAAAGCATATGAACGTGCCCGCCGACATCGCCAGTGCAGTTGAAAGGGCGATGCCCCTGTATCCCAGGCCGGTGAATGAGAATATGCCGAAGACCAGGATGAAATTCAACACGATATTTATCAGACTGATAACAGACATGGCCAGCAGGCTGAGCTTCACCTCTCCGCCGGCGCGGAAGATGGCATTGGAGAGAATCACGATATAATTCGGCGCAAGGGCGAAGACGAAGATTGTAAAAAAGTCTTCGGCGATCTGCCGTACGTCATCTGAAAAACCGGCGATGGATATGATCAGCTCCTGAAAGATAAGACCGGCAGCAGTAAGCGCCAGCGCGCAGCCAACCGCAAATAGCAGGGACTGCCTTGCGGTAGAAAGGGCATCATCCATTCTGCCGGCCCCGACCGCCCTTGAAAGCATCGCCACTGTACCAATGCTAATGGCGTTTGCCACGATTATGATAAAAAAATAAAGCTGACCGACATAGCCCACAACAGCCTGTATCTCGGGCCCCAGGAACCCCGCGACATATATGTCGGTAAGGCCTACGAGGAAATTAAAGAACATGACAAGCATCATGGGCCATGCCATGCGCCAAATATTGTCCCATGTGCTTCCGGTCGTAAGATCGACCGCGCTGCTCTCAGTCATCGGGGCCTCCGGCTTATAATAGCTTCAATCATTATATCCGATGTCTTTGCCTTAATGATGCATTGTAGGGGCATGGCGCGCCATGCCCTATAACTGTCAGCATCCCCTTACCGATATTTTCATGAAACTACGTTCACTCCGTGGCCGGAGAGCAAAAAAAAACCCCGGCATGACGCCGGGGCCTTTTCTTGCGAGGGTCAGTCAATCGAGATTTTTTTGTGCTTTCTCTCGTATTCTTTCTTCATCGGGATCCTCAGTTCAAGTGTGCCGTCTTCGTAGTGGGCCTTGACCTTCTCCGTGTCAAGATCACTTGGAAGTTCGAACCTGCGATAGAATGAGCCGAACACGCGCTCACTTCTGCAGTAGTTCTCCCTTTCGATCTTCTCAGTTTTCTTCTTCTCGCCGGAGATTGTCAGTACATTCTCACTAAGATCAACCTTGATGTCGTCTTTCTTGATCCCGGGCAGGTCTGCCTTCATGATCCATTCGTTGCCTTCCTCATAGATGTCTACAGTCGGTGAGATATCATACATTTCAGTGCGCAGATCTGACCACATATACGGGCTCAGTAACGAGAACGGTCTCTTCCAGGTCTCTTCAAACCACTGCTCGATATCATATAGCGGCGCCAGTGCTCTCGGTCTTTCCCTCTTAACCAGTTCTTTTAATCCTTTTACCGCCATAATTCCACCTCCTTTCATCGGAGGAACTCTCCTGTCCTCCTAACTAAATTTTAACTCTGTTGTTACAGTATTTCAAGAGGTATTTTCCTTTAATTTATCGTTAGTTATGCAATATATATCCGCATGATGTATTCGGCCTGTGCATTGGTTTGAATTATCGATATTATTATTGAATAGTAACCTGCCTGACTGTTAATTGATCACTGATTTAGGATATTATGATTCCATCAGTATGAGAAATATTTAATTGGTTTTATAAGAGAGATCCACATGAAAGACAAATCTTCCCTGCAGGAGCTGCATCACGATATTTTCGGCTCTGTGCTCGACAAAAGCGAAATGACCCCTTACCTGTTATTAAAGACTGACAATTATGATAAAGCCCTCAGACAAGCGGCCAAAATGATGGGCAACAGGGGGTTTGATATGTTAGGCAGCAATGAGCTGCCTGAAAGTGAAAAAAGCAGGGCACAATATTATGTCGAGCAAGTGTATAAGTATTGTCTGAATTCCATGCTCCCTTTTTTAAAGGGCCAGCTTCGCAGGCTCTCGGACCTGAATACTGGGAACTACGCGCGTTACCGGAGCTGCCTGCAAGCTGTCGAAGACATTGAATCGGTATTACACAATAATGAATTCCGGGGAATTATCAGCGAAGACCCGCGCAACCTCTTCCTCCTGGCCTCATCAAGAAAGTACACTCAGGTCTTTCACGGTTATAAAGGGAAAGACCTTCAGGTCCCTGCCCAATGGCAGCAGGCCGCCTGTTCTATTCTCAAAATGGCCCATCTGATTAAATCGATTGAAGAGGACAGCCAGGATGTCAACGATTATGCCCAACTCGGGTTTTTCCTCGATATGCAGGGACAAGACCTGAATGATTTATATCATTACAACTGGCAGGACCCGAAGGACCTGCCGGAAAGCGAAGCTGCGAAAAGGGCCTTTGTGAAGATATCCACTTTCTTTCATAAACTGCAGGAGTCCGTCAGATATGATGAGGGTAAAAAATGTATGGTATTCAACAGCGGTGACGGAGTTGAGGTCGATATCAAGGAAATAAAGTCCAGGTTGAAAAGCCCGGAAAGCATGTTCACCAAGCTTGGAAAGGACGTGGAAGGAGAGGCCCAGGACATCAGAGACATCCTTGCCATCACTTTTATACTTACGAGTAAGGACGATACGCTAAAACTCTTCCACGCCTTGCAGAAGCGGGGCGTAATCCTGCAGGAAAACACCCTCTCCTCCTCCATTACTCAAACGCTTTTTGATAGTCCGGAAAGTATGAGAGAAGCAGTGCGTATCCTGATGATCAGTCTCTCCAGAAGCGAGGGCGCCCATGTAATGCCGGAAGAAAAGGACCTGATCGAGCACGCGCAGAATTTTTACAGGGCGCTGAGTGTCAATACGGCAAAAAACCCGCACTCATCGCAGGGGCATAAAAAGTTCCAGTGCAAAATCAACTTTTGCGTACCCATTCACCGCAAAGCCGAAACAAACGAGATACTCGTCCCGGGGACAGATGCATATGCAAGGAGACATAAGACCGCCAAGAAGACCGAGCAGCATACCCTCGCATTAGAGCTGCGCATATCCGATCAGGAAAGCTGGAACGTCTCGGAGCATCATGGTGACTCACATCATCACGCTTACAAGTTCCGCCAGTTGGTCGCTGTGATGAACAGGGTATTTAAAGGCACTTTCAACTTGCCGGAAGACAGTTTTGGTCAATTAAGGGAAGACCAGAAAAAACTGTTTCCTTAACACATTTCCTATAACTAGCCGGACATAACGGGTTTAACTTTGCACTGCTGTTCCGGCGTCTTCCTTATAGTCACGCAAAAACCGTTCTTCCGTTTCATCCCAGAAAAGGTTCATCCCGGTCTCCTCTTTCAACCTGATCAATTCCTGCGCCAGAATCAGCAGAAGGTCCTCTGCCGATGCCCATTCGATCTGGGCGTCCTTGTAACCTGCACTCGGTGTCTTCCATATCATAGTCTCCTTTCCATGCCTAAAATATAGCCTCCACATGTGAAGAAAATATGAAGCGCCTATAGAAGCGCTCAGCGGGATAGGATTAAAGGTTTTGTTGAAATGCAATTTGAGGGGACATCAAACGTACGTCATTTTCCGTCAGTGGAAATGGCCCTCCAGCTAACAGTTATAAACCGACACCGAGCCCCAGAAGAACACGTAAGTCGGTTTCATTTTGTTCGCCGTTTAAGTCCTGTGCTACCGGAAAACCGGCAGAGACATAAGCTGTCCAATTGTTAAAAAACGAAAGCCTCATGCCGGGAGAAATAAAAATGACCGTCCCTCCGCTGTTATCATCTCTAACGCCGTCGATCTCCTGCTTCTGTTTCCATTCTCCGTTGGCTTCGACAATCAAATCCAGGACAACAGGCTTGTATAACGCCGTATAAGAGACGGCAAGGTCATAATTAAATAAATCTCCCAAATCCGTCTCTTGAGTGCCTTCGGTCGCAAAGGTATAAAGCAGGTCTGCATCAAGTGACAGCGCTTTGAAACGTTTAGTCGCCGCTATGCCCGCAATCGGTCCCCAGGCCCCGCTGCCGGGCTGAAATTCCGCCTCAAACCGTTCGCCGTCTTTATCTTTCGCATTTGTCCTGCCGGTAGGCATCCTCAATCCGAGGACAAGGGATGATTCAATGTCCAGGTCAATCAATTTTACAAACCGGTACTGGCCAAACACTGTAAGGTCGCCTATGCCTTTTGAATCGCCGTGGTCATGGACCTCGTCCGGCTCATCACTGTGCGCCTCTCTTATATTACTAAGGACATCATATGGGATTTTCAAACTCACGCTCAAATCATCGGTCAAGCCGTGACCCATGCTGAAAATACTATGATGGATGGAATCAACACTGTGGACGTCTGATCCGTCTTCGGCAATTTCCATAAGCTCATCGTCTGAGAAAGCGTCAAGATCAATAAACTCCGTCTGCAATGCCAGCGCCAGGACGCCGCGCTGCAGCGGTGAAGCGGAAATAGTTCGTACGGGCCCTGTTTTCCCCAGCCCGGCCCCTCCTGTCGGATGGTGCGCCGCTGCGTTTGAGCTCAAAATAAAAATTGAAAATATGGCAATGACTAAACCTGATTTTTTCAGCATACCGCCTCCTTTGGCACGTCAGATTGTTTCCAATAATATCACAATGAAGATTTATGTCAACCGTATTATTTTTGAGGGCTTATAGTTATTTGACAAGCAATTTTATCGTGGTATTATTTCTTCTATGAAATCAAAGGGAGGTCGAGATGAAGAAATTATATATTGTTTTAATGTTCGCGGTGATGGTTGGTCTTGCAGGGACCCGTATCGCAATTGCCGCCGGCGATATGACAGCGCAGACGCCTGCGGAAGTAAAGGTGCAGCTTGGGGACAAAGACGATACGGTACGCTTCTTCCCGGATAAGCTCGAATTTGAAACAGGGAAGCTTTATAAGCTCGTCCTGCACAATCCAAGTCCGTCAGCCCACTACTTCAGCTCAGAAGCATTTGCTCGTGCGGTATTTACGAGAAAAGCACAGGTCCTCGGCCCGGACGGGAAAACTATCGCAGAGATGAAGGGCAATATTTTAGAAATCGAGGTCTACCCCGGCGGGACGGCGGAATGGTGGTTCGTACCGGTAAAGGCGATCACTGTCAATGATTTGAAATGCACAGTGAAAGGGCATACGGAAAAAGGCATGGTCGGCAGCATTATTATTAAGTAACCATAAGATGCCTTCGACTTTGCCGTTGCGCTTGTCGCAAGCCAGACGCGCAAGCGATAAGCAATATCCTGAAAGACTTTCAGCCTGGAATCTTCCGACATACACCTGCGTAATTAGACCAGAGGGCCTCTCAAGTGTGTTCCACCTCATCAACTCCAATCATGACGAACAATTTTGTCTGACACAATTGTAGCGTCAACTACATCATTGAAGTTATTGCTTAAATGCTTTTCATTTAATTTCGGCAAGTTCCATATTGGCATATAATCTGCATTTATACAAATCAATATGCCGGACACTTTAAAAGACAAAGTAAAAGAAATGGAAAGAAAAGCAATTCTGAGCACCCTTGAGGAATGCGACTGGGTCCAGGCAAAGGCGGCGAGGAAGCTTGGAATTACCGAACGCATGATTGGGTACAAGATAAAGAAATACGGAATAAGGAAGGAGGCTGTAGAAGAGTTAAGAGTCAAATGTTGAGAGTAGGGGCGGGGTTGTCCCGCCCGGTATGAATAATCGCCGGCATCAGCCTGCGAAGAAATATTTGGAGGTCTATGATGAAGGGTTTATGGGCAGTAATTTTAATGGTTCTTTGTACGTTAGGTTTCTCGTCCGGCGCATTTGCCGAACAGGCGGAGGAAAAAGAGACACACAAGGTTGAAGCGGCAAAGGAGGTTGAATTAGTGCATTCTGAAAAACCGCCAGTATCAGGAAGTGTTGGTCTCGGCGTGTTCAATAAGTATGTATTCAGGGGATATGAATTAAGCGACGACAGCGTTGTGGTCCAGCCGTCCGTGAGCGTGTCGTACAAATATTTTTCAGTCTCTTTCTGGGGCAACATCGATAGTGAAGAACATCCGACACAAAGCTTTGTCCCTGACAGGGAGGATGAAAAGAGCTTCAACGAAACCGATCTGACGCTGAGCTATACGTTTGTAATCGATAAGCTCAGCATGACGGCTGGTTATATCTATTACGGTACAAAATACGTCACTGAAACAGAGGAGCTGTTTCTTACCCTGGGCTACGACACACTGCTGAAACCGACATTGTCGGTTTATCGCGACATCACCACATACCCGGGCACGTATGTGAATCTTTCAGTGGCCCATTCACTGCCACTGGTCAAAGACATCACTCTTGACCTCGGGGCATCAGCAGGGTATTTCGCAGGAGACAACGATTACTGGAATACATATGAAAGATCAACAGGCGCTTATACAGGAGATGAATACAAGGCCTTTCATGACGGCATGGTCAAGGCGGGTCTGACGGTCCCGGTTGCGGAACATGTCAGTGTCCAGCCCGTTATGCAATACTGGTTCCCGCTTTCAGATAAGGCAAAGAAGACCATTGACGGCTCTTCTTATAACTTCAACGGAAAACTTGATGATACGCTTGTTGCAGGCGTCAATATGACACTTAGTTTTTAAGGAGGACATATGAAAAGATTTTTAAGCATATTAATACTGATTGGATTATTCAGCTTGGCAAGCCTTGGCTTTGCAGAAGAAGCTCCGGTCTCCCCTTCCGAGGTTGAACAGGCGGCGGCAGCCCCGGCCCCAACGGTTGATACGGGCGATACCTCGTGGATATTGATCTCCAGTGCCCTTGTAATGCTGATGACCCCGGGACTCGCCCTGTTTTACGGCGGCATGGTCAGAAGAAAGAATGTACTTGGAACAATAATGCAGAGCTTTATAGCCCTCGGGGTAATGACTATACTCTGGGTATTTTACGGCTATAGTCTGTCGTTTGGCCCTGATATTGGACATGTTATAGGAAACCTTGACTGGGTGGGATTGAAAGGCGTAGGACTTGAGCCGAATCCGGATTACGCGGCAACTATTCCGCACCAGGCGTTTATGATATTCCAGATGATGTTTGCGGTCATAACCCCGGCGCTGATAACAGGCGCTTTTGCGGAGCGGTTTAAATTCAGCACGTATCTCGTGTTCCTGGTCCTCTGGGCGACCTTCATATATTTCCCTCTCGCTCACTGGGTATGGGGAGTCGGCGGCTGGATAAGGAACCTGGGCGCCCTTGATTTCGCAGGCGGACTTGTTGTTCATATCAGCTCTGGTGTGTCGGCCCTTGCCGCTGCAATTTTTGTAGGGAAGAGAAAGGGATACGGCAAAGAGCCGATGATGCCGCACAACATTACAATGACTCTTATTGGCGCGTCATTATTGTGGTTCGGATGGTTCGGGTTTAACGGCGGCAGCGCGGTTGCGTCGGGCTCTCTTGCAACGTCCGCGTTTGTAGTTACACATATTGCAACGGCTGCGGCGGCTCTGTCCTGGATGTTTGCTGAGTGGAAGCACAGGGGCAAACCTACAGCGCTCGGAGCAGCGTCAGGCGCGGTCGCGGGGCTAGTAGCGATTACTCCTGCGTCAGGTTTTGTAGGACCAATGTCATCAGTCATTATCGGGCTTGTAGGAGGTGTTATCTGCTACTCGGCTATAAACCTCAAGTCGAAATTCGGCTACGATGACTCTCTCGATGTAGTGGGTGTCCACGGCGTAGGTGGCACGTGGGGCGCAATTGCTACGGGCCTGTTTGCATCAAAGGCGATCAATGCGGCAGGCAATGACGGTTTGTTTTTCGGCAACCCGTCATTATTGGTCAACCAATTGATCAGCGTAGGCGCAGCATGGGTCTATTCGTTTATCGTCACCCTGATTATTTTAAAACTGCTGGATGCGACTATGGGACTGCGCGTTGATCACGAAAGCGAGCTTGCAGGATTAGACCATGCACAGCACGGAGAAAGCGGATATGTACTGTAAATAATTTGTAGGGGCACGGCGCGCCATGCCCTTCATACGACAAGGGCGAATAACCATTCGCCCTTGCAAAATTTATAACGGAGGCAATATGAAAAAAATAGAGGCCATTATCAAACATTACAAACTCGATGAAGTGAGAGACGCCCTGAATAAAATCGGCATACAGGGGATGACAGTCACGGAGGTCAAAGGCTTTGGAAGGCAAAAAGGCCACATGGAAGTCTACAGGGGAGTTGAGTATGAGGTGAAGTTTCTTCCAAAGGTCAAGATCGAGGTGGCAGTGCCGGCGGAACGGCTTGAAGATATTATCAAGGTAATCCAGGACAACGCAAGGACCGGCGAGATCGGAGACGGGAAGATATTTGTCTCCAACCTGGAAGACGTTATCCGGGTAAGAACAGGAGAAAGAGGTAAAGACGCCATATAATACATCATCCCTAAATATGTCCTACATATTTGTAGCCCCTACAATTTTGTAGGACATATTTAGAAGTAACCTATTGAAATTAAATCGCTTTATCCTGGCACACATCTTGATCTATTAAAGCAGTCTAATAGTAAGACTGATTATTCAGGAGGTGTGTTTAATGAAAATGGTTACCGCTGTCATCAAGCATTTCCGGCTTGACGATGTACGGAAGGCCCTGACTGACATGGGGGTCGTAGGAATGACCGCAACCGAGGTCAAGGGCTTCGGCAGGCAGAAAGGCCACATGGAAGTCTACAGGGGCGTCGAGTTCGAGGTGCGGTTTCTTCCAAAGGTGAAGATAGAGGTGGCCGTCCCTGATGAAAAACTCGATGATGTGCTAAAAGCAATACAGACAGGCGCGAAGACAGGAGATATCGGCGACGGGAAAATTTTCATATATAACCTCCAGGACGTAATAAGGATAAGGACCGGCGAGAGAGGGGAGGAGGCGATATGATGAAAAATCAGAAAATACAGAACAAAGAACAAAGAACAAAGAACATAGATCACAGATTACACGATACAGATTACAGACCGAAAACTATAATTCAAAGTACGTTACCCATAAAAATCTTGGCTCTTGGCTCTTTGTTCTTGACTCTACTTTGTAGCCCTGCCTTTGCAGGAGAGGCCTCAAAACCGGACACGGGCGATACGGCATGGATACTCATATCCGCAGCCCTCGTTATGTTGATGACCCCGGGGCTGGCCCTGTTTTACGGCGGGATGGTCAGGAGAAAAAACGTGCTCGGAACGATTATGCACAGCTTTATCGCGATAGCCATTATCAGCCTCCAGTGGATACTGATAGGATATTCCCTTTCATTCGGACCTGATGTAAGCGGTTTCATAGGAAGCCTTGAATGGCTTGGACTCAACGGGGTCGGGCTTGAGCCTTCGCCTTATGCTCCCACAGTGCCTCACCTTGCCTTTATGATATATCAGGGCATGTTCGCTGTAATCACCCCTGCACTTATAAGCGGGGCCTTTGCCGAGAGGATGAAGTTCTCAGCATATGTTCTGTTTATTATTTTATGGTCCACTCTTGTTTATGACCCGGTAGCCCATTGGATCTGGGGGGGAGGATGGTTGAGCAAACTTGGAGTGGTAGATTTTGCCGGTGGTCTGGTCGTCCATGTTACATCAGGTATTTCAGCTCTCGCAGCAGCGCTGATCATAGGTCACAGAAAAGGCTATTTGCGGGATTCGATGACCCCTCACAACCTGCCCATGACAGTCATGGGGACCGGGATACTGTGGTTCGGATGGTTCGGCTTTAACGCAGGAAGCGCGCTTTCTTCAGGGGGATTAAGCACAATGGCATTTGTAACAACCCACATAGGGGCAGTGGCAGCAACAGTTACCTGGATCATTATAGAATGGATGCACCGGGGAAAACCGACCATGTTCGGGGCCGCGACAGGCTCAATCGCAGGGCTTGCAACGATAACCCCGGCAGCAGGTTTTGTCGGTCCGATGCCCGCCCTGGCCATCGGGATAGCAGCCGGGTGTATCTGTTATCTGGCCTTGAATTCCAAGACAAAATTAGGCTATGATGATTCGCTTGACGCGTTCGGCGTCCACGGAGTCGGTGGTATAATTGGTTCCATAGGAGTGGGACTTTTCGCGTCGTCCGCGATTAACGGTGTAAACGGGTTGTTCTATGGCAATTCGCAGCAGCTTTTCAACCAGTTGATGGGCATAGTGGCAGTGGCGCTTTACTCTTTTGTACTGTGCGTCATTATTCTAAAAGTGGTTGACGCCCTTGTCGGCTTAAGGGTGGATGAAAGAAGCGAAGAACAGGGACTTGATATAACCATGCATGGAGAAGAAGGGTATTTCCTGTAACATCTCAGATAACAATTACGATAGATGAATGTACTGATTGTTAAAAACATATCACATGAGGGGCCGGGCACAATAGAGGATTACCTGGTAGAACAGGGAATCAAATACGTTGTGCTGGAATTCTCCGGCTGCGGG
>JACRQA010000151.1 GCA_016222915.1 Nitrospirota bacterium
TATGGTTGAATAAATCCTTTTTTTTATTTTTTTGATAGAGGTAGAGAGGGAAATTAAAATTACCGCCACGATAAAATAAATTATAATCTTCAATAATATTAGAGCAGTAAACAATATTCCAAGGCTTCTCCAATCCGACGACTTGTCCAGCCCTACCCACACATAATGCCAAATTCTCATGTATCCTGTGGTGCATGATTTCTTTGCGGGAGCGTTCGATTAGAGCTTCATGATAAAAAATCCATTGAATATCAAAGGGGCGGTATAAAATTTTAGTAATGGCATCTTCCCAGTTTTGGTCTTTTCTTATCTTTTCTCTGGCATCCGCTAGTTTCCAGTTTTTCTTATCAATTAAGTTAAACGTCAATCCAATTTCTTCATCAGACTTTTTCTCATCCCTAAACATTCGTATGCGACGTTTAAGAGTTTCCCGGTCAAAGTCTATCACAAAATTATCCCTCGATGTTACTATCCCCACATTATTCACCGGAAATATCTCTGTTACTTTGGTATACTTAAGATATTTCTTCAAAAGCTTACCGTCGCGGGGCACAAAAAAATAAAATTCTGAATGGGGGGAAAGTTTTTGCCAGCGGGTGGTTTTTACATCATGCTGCAAGAGTTGGTCATACTTATCTTCCCGCAAGCCCCAAAGCTCCGCATGTTGGACTTCAGCTTCTTTCTTCTGGCTTTTCTTTTTTATGAACAGGGCAATGGCCACCCCCTGCTGAATATCGAAGACATTCTCGTCTTTGGAGCCGTCGGGGCATTTCTCTTTTTTCAGGCTGTTGCCGTGCAGATCTAAAATATAAATCTCATTGAAACTGTTCATCAAAGACTGGCGCATGCCGCGAAAAGTGGGATTGTCCAGATAGCTGTGATTGGTGATAAATCCTAAAACTCCCTCTCCTGCCTGATCTATTTTCCACTGGGCGAAACGAATGAATTTTACATAGTCATCTTGAAGTCCTTTCGGATTTTTCTCTCTCAGTGGCTTTCCATCGACATTATAATACGCTTTAATTTCTTTAGAAATCCAAACACCTACATTTAAAGATTGATATGAATAAGGCGGGTTGCCCAGAATGACCAGAATCGGCTGTTCTTTCTTTACCTTTGCAGCCAGATGGGATTCCTCCGCCAGGGATGGCATGCCGGGAAGCTCAATCTGGGCTAACTCCTCCATCTCCAGCGTATTGGTAAGATAAAGCTTGAATCTATCATCTTTTTGTAGTTTATATCCCAGCTCTTCCAAAAGAAAGGACATTTTCAAATGCCCTACGGCGTATGGGGCCATCATCAGTTCAAAGCCATAGAAATTTTGTAAGATATGTTCCCGAACAAGATTTTCTTGGCCTCCTTGCCCATATTTGGAAACAAATTCTTCCACCGCCACCTTGGCGGCCTCGGCCAGGAAGGTAAGGGTGCCCGCCGCCGGGTCTAATACCGTAACCGAGTTGCCGGCTAAACCTTCATTACAACCGAAATGTTCCTTCAAGATATGATTCAAAGAACGAACAATATAGGAAACCACCGGCTCGGGGGTATAATAAACGCCGCGCCTTTCCCGAGTCTGGGGGTCGTACTCCGCCAGAAAGGTTTCATAAAAATGAACAATGGGGTCTTTGCCCTTGCCTTCATGAAAATATTGATGCAGGATTTTATTTACATCGGTAACCGCCAGCACTTCCGAAATATCGTCAATAATCCATTCCATGGCGGGAGGTAAATCCCCCAGAGAAATAAATTTGAAAAGATCTCTTAAGATGCCGATGGTGCGGGGGATGTTATCATAGGCCAGCTTTCGATTGAAGCCGTTGGGGGAGCGAGTGCGGGCGGCAAAAAGGCCGTAGGTGATGGTTTGGGAATAAAGGTCGGCAAAATCTTTTTCATCAAGTCCGCCGATAAGGTGTTTTTTGAAAGTTTTATAAAATTTTAAAATGATTTCTTGCTTCTTTTTTTCTTCTTCTAACTCCGTTGCCACTACTTCGTCTCTTAAAAAGCGGGTCCTTTTGGCTAATTCAATGGCGAGATTTTTAGCGTCATAAACCTTGGGTTGGGAGAAGGAGAAGAATTTCTCCAATAAATTCAAAAAATCTTCCTCTCTTTCCACCGGCGGAGCCGCTTTGAGCTTATGAATAACTGCAGACCTGCCGATAGTAGCTTTATCTATCAGAGTGCCATTGCGATAAAGCCTGAAGTCCAGGAAGTTAGTTAATATCAGGTTAGGAAAGGTATGCAGATAGCGCTTTAATTGGGGAGTGGTTTGTATCTGGTCTAAATATTCTACCGTGGGCGCTTTGGCTTCAATATATCCCATTATATGCTGCTTGCCGTCCCAGAGGCGAAAATCAGGATTACCGGCGTCGGTTTTTTTGGGCAGGGTAGTTACGTGGATATTTTTGGATTTTTGATAGGCGTCGGCGTATGCCTTGAGCAAGGTTTCCAGCGCCGAATAATAGCTTTCCTCGCGGGCGTCGCCTTTTTGGGTAATTTCGGTTATTCTTTTTAAATAAGCTTTGAGCATATAGGTTTCATCTTTTTTCATATAAAGGTTTTTTATCTTTGTTTTTATTAAACCATATTAGGTAAGGAAGGAGCTTTTGTCAAATGTTTTTTTGCGCACCCCGCGCACCCCGTCCCTTGACTCCCTCCCCCTTTCCTGTTTAAAATAAATAGCCCGCCGTTTGGGCAAGGCATGCCTTGCCCCTACACGTAATGCGCATCCTGCACGCTATTCTTATGTTCCACGTGGAACAATTGTGTAATGCCCCCCATTAGTCAAGGGGTTTTTAAGTTAGAGCCGGCTCCGGGTGGTAATAGGTTTCATAGCGTTGTCTTGGGGTCAAGTATTTAAGGGCTTGATGGGGAAAATCCTCATTGTAGTCCTTAATCCAGTTAGCTAAAGCGTTTTCGAAATCGAAGGGATTATCCCAGTCATGGGTCCACACCAGGTCTTCCTTGAGGGTTCTCATGACCCGTTCGGTGTCGGCGTTGCCCTTGGGATTGGACCAGGTGGTAAAGATTTGTTTGATGTCGAGCTGGGCGCACGCTTGCATAAACTTAAGTGAAGTGGGCTGGCAGCCGTTGTCGGAGATTAAAAACAAAGCTTCGGTTTTGGTATCTTTAATCCCTTGGGGGAATCGCTGATTAACCGCGGCTTCCAGGGCATTAAGCCAGTCCTGAGTTTTAGACTGCAGGCTTGAAGAATAGCCTATAATTTCTTTAGTATACCAGTCCAGCACGATAACTAAATACAGCCACCCCCAGGAGGGGATTTTGATTTTGGTCATATCCACGCCCCAAAACTGATCGGGGCGGTCAGCGCGCGGCTTGGAACCAACCGGCCCTCGCCGGGCACGCAAGCGTTGGTTCTTGGTCACTAAAAGCTGATGCTTTTTCATCAGCCGGTAGATGCGTTTCTTGTTTACCGGCCGCCTTAGGCGGTATTTAAGATAAGCCCAGATGCGGCGGTAGCCCCAGAAGGGGTGCAGAGCCTTCAGGGTTTTGATTTCCTCCAGCAACCCTTGGTTACGTTGCTCCGTCGCTTCGGAGGCAGCCCGTTTCACCACTAATAATCGCTTTTTTTTAATTCGGCGGTGAGTTCCCCCACCAGGTGCTTGTAGCGCTTGATTTCCTCCTCCAGCCGTTGTTCTTTCTTGCCGCGCTGCTTGAGGTCAAAAGCCTGGTGGCCGTGCTTTAAAAACTGGTCGCGTCACTGGTAATACTGGGTCTGGGACAGCTGATACTTGCTGCAAAGCTTGCTGATTTCGATCTGGCCGCTCAGACCCTCCAGCACAATCCGGAACTTCTGCTGACTGCTCCACTGCCGCTTTTTCATGTAACCGGCTCCTTTCCAAAGGGAGCCCTATTCTAACTTTAAAAAACCCTTTTGTTAATGGGGAGCAGTATACTTTTCTACCTTACCACCGCAAAAGACACATCTCATTTTTATCATCTCCTTATCTTATAATCAATCCATTCTTCAGGATCTGGTTCGTAAACGGTTACGACTACCACCTTGGGCGGTAGAGAAACCTGTGCATGAATATCCCTACCCCTTTCTAAATTCTTCTTCCCACTCCCCTAAATTCTCATCCAAATACTTAAACGCCTCCTCCTTACTCTTCACCACGCCTTCTTCCTGTGCTTGAGATATTTTATCCAGCAAGAACCCCATTAGCGGCCCCGGAGTGAGGCGAAGATGCTCCAGCAAATCGCGCCCCAAAAGCAAGGGCCGCTTTTGCGCTTCCATATGCCGCCCGAAATAGTGCTCCAGCATCATTTCGATAAACCGCAGATGAAAATCGATGTCTTCTTTATTATCCGGCCCGTAGGTGCCGATGAGGTCGGCCAGGAAAATCAGCAAAACGTCCAAGCCCGTTTCTTTCAACTGGCGAAAGAAACGGGCGCGCGCCCGCGGGGTCACCTCTTGGGGGTCTGCAATGCCTTCCGTCAGGTAAA
>JACRQA010000152.1 GCA_016222915.1 Nitrospirota bacterium
TCACAGCCTCCAATCTCTCATATGCAGGCATCGCCGCACCGCTTGCTTTGCTATGGCTTAAAATAAGGAGGAAAAGGATAGAAAAGGTAGACAAATAAACTAAATATTTTTTCAGGTGTATGATTGCTATGGCTCGTTGATTCATATGTTCACCTCACATGCAAAACTTGTTTTTATATTTAATTTTTTATAACTTTTTCTTACCCGCATATCTATCCTCATCATTATTAGCAGCAATAAATATACCAGAAATAATATTATTTAAATACGTTCAGTTTCACGCAACAAGTTACTTTCCTGCATGTCTTAAATGGCCCAATCGATGAGTGATATTACGCAAATACACGTAATATTACAGGCTAAGCAAAGTCAGGATAGAGGACAAATCCACTTCAGAATGAGGAACAAATAGCAGGTTATATATTAATATGACAGGCCGGGTCCTTCTTATTGAAACCTTCAAACAACGCATACGTCCTTCCCCGGCATCCGCCAACACACTTGCCAACGGCAGGACAGCTTTCACAATCTTTCGGAGAGGAGGTAAGCTCTTCGCGTATTTTCAGTCTGGTTTCAGATGAGAATATGTCTTTTAAAGATAAAGAGCGGAGGCTGCCCATGGAAAAAGATAATATCGGGCACGGGGTCACATCATAATTCCCCGCAATGAACATCATGGTCTTGGCCCCGTTGCAGCCCTCTTCGTTCGGATTGTCCTTTGAAAAAATAAGCTTCCACATAAAAGGATCATGAATCGTCAGCTTAAGATCAGCAAGCGGGATTCGTCGTATTTCCTCGCCAAGTAGAGATGCCGCCTCCGGACCGGGGAAAAATATCCGTCCCTCATCAGCCCTCTGAATCGGGAGGTTAAGCTCTCTGATATTGTTATCAACGCAAAGCGAAATAACCGCGGGCAGCTCCCTGAAATTGTTATCAGTCAGATAAAAAGATACCCCTGCCGAATGTCCCAGGCGGAGACTGTCCGTTATTTTAGGTAATGAAGACCGCATGTCCTTAATGTCCCTAAACTCTATATACCATTGTGACGGATGAAGGTTTTGTAAAACATTCACATCCGACTGCCCAAACAGAGAATTGCTCACTGTCAAATTAATTTTGATCGGCTTACCGTACAGCCTTTTTAAAATACGAACAGTATTGATACTCAAAGGTGAGGAAACATCCCTCACATTCAGCACAAAGATTTTGGCATCGATCAGTTCATCGCAGATTCGAGTGACAATTTCGTCATCACACGTCAGAGGATTAATGTCCCAATATATAATGAAAGGGTTGATCATGATTTATTCTTACTTTTACTTCTGATACCAGCAGTGGGGGTCCGGATTGTTCATATCACCTGTAAGCGCTATCGCCCTGGCAGTACATCCTCCGAGGCAATCATCGAACCTGCCGCATTCAGTACACTTCCCGGTCGCTTTTTTGTGTCTCATCTTTTCAAGCACCGGCGATGTTTTCCAGATTTCCTTCAGATTGTCTCTTGTTATGTTTCCTATGACTATCGGGATAAACCCGCATGGGGTAATGTCCCCGTTCGTCTTGATATTCAATGAAAGCTTTCCGCAGATACTGCCTTTGACCATTGAACTTTTGTTGCTGGTCCCGAGCAGGGCAATGATGGGATCATCAAGTGATATCTCAAGTCCTTTTGTCTTATCTCTGACTTCCAGCGCCCTGCGGTAAAATTCGCCCCACTCTTCACTGCTCAAATCCAGTGTGTCTTTATTGGAATACCCGAGACCGGAGCACTTAAAGTTATGGAAATTCAACTGCCGGACCCTGTTTTGCAGGGCAAACCCGGTAAGCGCATCAATGTCTTTATGATTGATCCTGCAGATAACTGTTGATATGGAAGTCTCAATCCCTGCATCGTTCAGAAATGACAGGGCGCGAACAGCCCGTTCATGGCTGCCACTGATCCCCCTGAAGTCATCATGGATTCCGGCAACATGACTGTCAATACTGATTCCCACCTTTGAAAAGCCGCGCCTCTTCAGCTCAACTGCCTTTTCCATATCAAGCAGATACCCGTTGCTGTTCATGGATACCCGAAGTCCCAGGCTTGACGCATATTCTGAGAGGTCCGTCAGGTCCTTTCTTAGAAGCGGCTCACCCCCGCCGAAATTGATTGAGAGAACGCCTGCGTCTGCAACGTGTTCTATGCACTTGGAAAGCGCTTCAAAAGAAAGCTCATCCGAGGGATCATTCCTGCTGTAACAATGGCTGCATTTAAAATTGCACTTGTTTGTGAATGCCCAGTTTATTGTAAGCGGTGAGCCGGGTAGAAAATCATTCTTCATACAGGTAACCTTTTCCCTTTAGTTCATTTACAAAGCCCGCGGTGTCATTTTTGAGCGCTTCAGACTCCACGTCAAAAATTGCAACAAGCTCGGAGGCTATCTCATCGATCGTCTTTCCGTCGCAGCGCTTCCATATCTCTGTCCCAAGTACATTAAGTGAGAGCATCTCACCGCCTGAATAAAGGACCGAGGTCCCTATATCTTCAACATCTTCACCTTGTTCAAGACCTTTATACGCCTGCTCTTTATATTCATCCTCTTCCCGCCACATGACATCCGGATTTCTGAATATCTTCAAAACGTACACCTCCATGTCTGCAGGAACGAACGGCAGTTCGCCCTACTCCTCTTTCTCCAGGGAATATTTTAATCGAACAGTATATTTATTATATTTCAGAACGCCTGCGCAAACCAGTACCGCAAGTATCGAGACAACGGCAAGCAGCGAGTAGACCGCATATGCGCCATGTTCGTCCGTTAAATACCCTCCGACGCCTGTTGCGATTGAGCCTACGCCCATTATCAGAAAAAAATTTATGCCATAGCCGACACCATGAGATTTCTTTGATGTGTATTTTGCAATAAGCGAAGCGGCTGCCACCCGAAGAATACGAGGGAAAACAATGTGCTGTATATGACAAGCGGCATATCGGACGCCTTGCTTATCATAAACAACACGGGGGCGACAAAGACAAAAATCGCAATCTGCGCCATCGCGGGGTTTTTTACCTTGTCGCTGATATAACCCGCAAACCACTGTCCTACGACGCCGAATCCGAGTATGACACTTGACAGTATCCCCGCAAGCACCGTCGGTTGGGGAGGGAGTTGTGAAGCGATATAGTCGATCTCCTGCTGAAAGAGCGTCGGAAAATACGTAATGGCGCCCCTGTAGATAAAGCCGAAAAGCACGCACTCGATATAGAGAAGAAGCAGGGCGATGGGGACATAAAGTGTCTTTTCCCGCGAGGTCAATTCCGAAACATTCTCCAATAAATCACCTTGCGGGTCGTCCGCGGGGACCGTCTGCCCGGGCTCTCCTTTTGTAAGCCGGGACATTATAGAAGACAGTGAGAGGTCGGCCTCATCCTTTATCTTTGACTTCAGCATTACGAAGGAAAATGCCAGCCCCAATATTCCGTACCCTATATAAGCCGCCCGCCATGAGTTAAATATCATCACCATCAATGCGGCAAAAAGAGGGCCGGTCGTCAGTCCGATATTCCCCATGACCCCGTGAAGCCCCAGGGCCTTTCCCTTCTTCTCAATATGCTTTGCAATAAGTGGAAGTCCCGACGGATGATATATGCTGGCTGATAAACCGAACAAGGCATACGCTACGGCAAAGAACCACCCCGACGGCGAAACACCGACGAGTATCGAAGTTGCAGCCATGCTTAACAGGCCGATGGTAAGCATCCTCTTGGCCCCGAATTTGTCCGTCATAATTCCAGCGGGGATCGACCCTGCCCCATAGAGCAGATACCCCATCGTCCCGATCACGCCTATCTGGAAAAAACTCAGGTCTTCAACATCGGACAGCACCACTAAAACAGCGGGAAGCAGCGTCATATACCCATGCGTCAGCAAGTGCGATGTAGCCGCAAGCCACGCCACTTTCTTTTCATTTTGATCGTTCACAGACCCGCTTCCTTCACACTCGACTTCAGGAGCGGCTCATAAATGATCCTCGACAACTCCGGGTCATCCATTTTATCGAAGACCATTTCCTCAATTTTTTCCCTGTTGCCGGTGCCGAGCCAGTTATTTCCAATCTGTACGTCCGTGTCCTGCTCTTCCGCAATGGCGATGTCATATTCCCTTCCGTCATAGATATTGTTGAATTCAATCTTCACGCCCTTTATCTGGTAGAGAAATATGTTCTTGCCGTTTTCAAGAATTTCATTATAGCTGACTGTCCCGGATGACTCTTCCTTGGCCCAGACCCCGAAAAACTTATTGTCCCGGATCTCATTGTTTGATATCCTGGTCTTGGACGCCCGGAAACTGATGCCGCCTTTATTTTTGTGAATGAGATTATGGGTGATTACTACATCACACTCCTGGTCGAACCACGGGAGATTCGGGAATTCATATTCTTTTTTGTACGTGATCGCCACCCCGTTTTTCATGAACTCGGAATGAGAGATCAAGGCAGATGAGCTGTGCGCGTGAATGCCGTTGTAGGCGCAGAGGACTTTACAGTGCTCGAAAACATTGTCCCTGCTCCCGAGGAGATTGATAGCGCCCCAATCCGCCGGTGATGCGGTAACTTCAGAGGAGGTAAAAACTATCGGCTTATCTTTTGTGCCGCGCGCAATGATTTTACCCCTGACGATAATCTCCGCCTGCGGATAATATGGGGAGTCGGTTTCAAACAGGTTCCTGCCGCTGTCCGCGTCGATCCTTTTGAATTTGACCATTGTGCCAGGCTTAATGGTGAGAGTGGTCCCTGGAGGGACATAGATATCGCCGTCTATCAATATAGACCCGCTCCACACAGTGTCTTTCTCAAGTGTGATTTTACCTATTGTTTGAACGTCGGCGGTGCAAGCTGCAAGAGAAAATATCAGAACGCATAACACCGCTGATAAAGCGAAACGTTGAACGTTGAATGCTGAGTGTTGAATATTCATCGTTGTCCTTAATCCTGAATTCGTGATTTGTAATCGTAATTAATCAAGTCCCGTCTGATACTCAGGCGCAAGCCCTTTATCTCTTTCACGATAGAGCAGGCCGATTATGAACAGAAATATAAATCCGGCCAGGACCGCAATCTTTCCCTGGACAGGGACTTCACCTGAATTCACAGCCAGCCCCCAGTTCTGCACGAGCGCACCGCCTACAAGCATTCCCATTACCGCTGCCCCTGCATCTGTATCACCCTGGCCTGAAAGCACCAATTGCCTGAACGGGCAGCCCTTAATCAGCACCGACCCAAAGCCCACCAGTCCCATACCAAGCATGTCCCATAAATAATTCCCGGACAGACCTGCCTGCGCCGTCAAATCAAAAGAGAATTGACCGGTCAGCAGATTTGCAAACAACGCGGTCAGGAAAAAAGACCCGATTGCCAGCAAAAGCCCGGTTGATTTGGGACAGCCGTAAACTTCTTTCGGCCCCCATAAGAACAATCTGGCCAGCCCGCCTGTAATACAAAAACCCGATACCTGCGCAAAGGAGCCGATAAGCAACCCGAAAAACATCGACATCCATACCGGAGCGTGAAGCGCTGCGGAACCTTTTGCGCTGGTATTTATAAACGGGGCCTGAACAACAAGCAGGACAAACATTGCCAGCATCAATGCGGGGATTATGAAACCGTTTGCGCGCTGCGCATCCGACGGCCTGCCGAGTCTGAAACCTCTTTCAAGAAACTGCAGACCTGTCCATACACCCGCGGCAAGACCTATAAAGCCGGTCATCGCGGCAAGGTCTCCGGCAGATATTCTCAAGACCATTTTAATCGGGCAGCCGACAAATACGGAACAACCTATAATCAATAAAACACCTATGAAAAACCTGAGAAGCGGAGAGCTACCTGATGTCGCCTTGAATTCCTTTGTGACAATAGAGGTGAGAAAGGAGCCCAGCACAAATGCAATAATCTCAGGCCGGATGTATTGCATTCTTACATCATTATGCAGTCCGACTGCGCCTGCAATATTCCTCATAAAGCATGAGACGCATATGCCGGTGTTCGCGGGATTGCCGTAATATGAAAGCAGCACCGCTCCGATTCCGATAATGCCGCCTGTCAGTATGAATTTTGTCTTACCCACAGGACCCCGCCAATTTTCTTAACAGATAGTACACTTCCTTCTTTGCCGACTTCATATCATGGGCGCCCGGCTTTCCTGAGGGCGTCTCATTTATCTCCGCCTTTGCTTCTTCGACTGCGACCTTTATTTTGTGGCCCTGAAAGAGAGGCGTCTTCTTGTCCAGATAATCAGGTTCCAGGTCCACCGCCTCCCTGTATTTAAAGACAGCGCCTACAGCGTCCTGCTTCCGCATCATCACATCACCCATCAGCATGTGAAGACTGCCTTCGTACGGATACTTCCCGATCAATTCCTTCAGCAAGGCTTCAGCCTTCTGAAGGTTATTCGTCTCTATCAGATTATTAAGTATGTTCATCTGGCCGCCTGAAATCCCGGCCGTCTCGGCAGCAGCCCCTGGGCCGGTCGATGAACGACTGACATCCTTCCCGGATGCGCTGCGATATTCAGCGCTGACAACAGCAACGGCTGCAATGAATATCAGGATAAATACTAAGGATAATTTGTCCAGCTTGTCCATATTGCCTTATTATAATCAATTTACCTGGAGCTTAACAGGCTTTAAATGAAGATGACCGGAAGATATTTACGATGTCGTTCAATATTTCTGATACGGCGGCATGTTGGTGCGCTTTGCGATGTCCCTTACGATGTTGTAGTCCTCATCTTTGACACCTGCAAAACCGTCAAGCCTGGCACGCTTTAAGATGCTGACCGTTTCACCGTCTATCTCTACTGTGTCCGACTCTTTGAGCTCGAGCAGGGCCTTTTTAAATCTTTCGGCAAATTGGTCCTCCACCTTTTGTGTATAACCGAATGTGCAGTACGGGATCGGGTCGCCTTCCGCGATTATCCTGAAGTCTTCAGGAACAATTTTGCCGTCTTCGATCATCTTTTCGAAGTCAAGCATCTGAAAGGCCCCCGCATCGAATTTACCGTAAAGGACACTGTAAATGACCTTCTCGTGTTTATATGTCCCTGTGGGAATAGTGTAGAAAGACAGGTCATCCTCAGGATTGATACCATCCCGGAGCATCAAATCGTATTGCTGTAAATAACCCGTAGGACCGAGCATCGGACCGAAGATCATGCTCCGGCCCTTCAGGTCCTTTATCGTCTTTATATCGCTGTCTTTTGTCGTAACAATAGCGCCTGTTGATTTGAATCCAAGGGGCCCCTGCGCATCCGCAGTCAGGACCTTCACCCCGTGAAAGCGGTTGAGGATGATATAAAGGAGCGAATTGGTATGGGTAAAATCCAGGTGTTCAACTTCCTTTGTAAATTGAATGGTATCGATTGCGGCGGCCTCCATCTTTACCCCAAGCTTTTTACCCAGAAAGGCGGTCAGCGGCCTGAACCGGTATAATGTCTCTTCCTCGCTGTTGCATATCATGAAGCCGACCTTTATGACCTTTTCCGGTCCTCTGTCAGTAGATGTCTTCTGGCATGAAAAGAGAGCGGCAGTAATGATAAGGACTATGACGAGCTTATATTTAGTAAACATAATATTTTTATCGCACCTTCGCAGGCGGACCATTTTTTATTTTTCTTAATGCTTCCACATGACTTAAAATGTCTCCGTCCTTTTTTATGCTAAGGCCCTTTTCGTATGACTCAATGGCCTTTCCGATGTCTCCCAGCGCTTCATATGCGGAGCCGAGATGGTTAAATACCAAAGCGTCCCCTTTGTTCAGGGCAATGGCCTTTTCAAACCATTTCATGGCCTCTTCATGCCGGCCCTTCTTCATCATGACAAGTCCCATCCCGTCATGGGCGTCAAAATCGTCCGCCTTGATTTTCAGGACGGCGTTGAACTGTTTTACCGCCTCATCGAGTTTGTTCGTTCTGTATAGCACAATGCCCAGCTTGTTTCTTGTTTCAATGTCCTTAGGATTTAATTCTACTACTATGCCGTATTCAGTCTCGGCGATAGCATCCGGCAAAAAGCCCGAATCAGGATGGGCATAAGCAGTCCCTCCATAATATAGAACGCAGAAATAAACACACACGCATATATTTCTCTTCCAGTTCATTTTGTATTTTAACCTGAACATGTCCATAATTACATGGCTGCGCCAGGAAAATGTTTTAAAGAAGAATACAATGTAACTACACCTACGATTGTGATGACAACGGCGCTCAAAAATGCCGCTGCGGGAGCGAACTTTTCGGTATTAATAAATTGCTGACCGAGCCTGACACTGTTGACAACGGCCAGCCCGATCCCCACCAGGGCGGCGGCAAGTCCGGCGCCGAACACCAGCACCAGACCGAGGCCCTTCCCAATATCCCCCGTGGACGCGGCGGCAAGCAGGATCGCGATGGCGGCAGGACAGGGAATAATACCACCTGAAATGCCGAGAAATATAAGTCCGCGCATGTCCAGGCGCCTCTCATCGTGATCATGGGAATGGCCATGGCCATGTGTATGAGTATGGTCATGGGAATGATGATGTGTATGGCTGTGGGCCCCGTGATCATGCGAATGAAACAGATGCTTATGATGGTGCGCCATTGAAGGGTCTCTGAGGGCGGACCACCTGGTCTTTATCATCCATGCCCCGAGCCCCAGGATGATCAAGCTTGAGAAGATCCCAAGATAAGAGTGGAGCACTTCCTCTGAATAATACTTAGAAGTAAATTTGGCTATGAGCGCCAGAACGATAATGCTGAATGTGTGCGTCAGAGTTACTACAAGGCCGAGAAGTACGGCATCGGCGTTCCTCCCCTTTGTGCCGACCAGATAAGCTGCAACGACAGTTTTCCCGTGGCCGGGTTCCACGGCATGCATAACGCCGAGGATAAACGTAGCTGCGTAAAGGCCGAATATCCCCAGGCTACCTGTGTCCACGCATCCTCCTCAACAGATAATATGCCCCGCCCAGGGCAATTACAATAAAACCGGCGTACACATATACGGTGCCGGGGTCTTTCGTTATTTGTATGCCCACAAATGGGCGGCTTGCCGGGTCACGGTTCGTGGCCGTGTGGTAGAAATTCATCCCCTCCCACTTCAGTGGACTGTTCACGCCAACCTCCCCTTCCGCGACAATTCCTGAGTCCCGGAGCAGGACCATGTCCACCCACGTCTTTTTTATGACCGGGTCCTGATATGCTACCAGTTTAAACGCAAAGGGAAAGTCCTCCGGCAGGTTTCCTGCTCCAGATGTATCTGCACTGCCGATGAAATCACCCTTATGATATACGTTTAATTTAAGCTTCTTCGCATAGAGTTCGAGCTCATCCACCTTTATCGTATATTCTTCCAGTCTAAAGTCTTCTCCGGTCCTGAGAACATATAATCCGAATTTCTCTCCGTCCCTTAAAACTCCCACCTTGACCGGGACAGGATAGTATTCCTCATGGAGCTTTTTTATCATGATCTCAACGCCTGGGGAAACGTCCTTTTCGATGTCCCAACGGTAGACCTTAGCGGCAGCGTCCCCTTCATAGATATTCACCGTGGCCACAAACCCGAGAGAGCTGACTCCGCCCCCGGCAAACGCAATAATGACTCCTATGTGCATTATCAGCACTGGTCCGGGAAGTATCTTTATTCTCTGAATTGTGCATAAGGTGAGGTTGATGACCAGCAGCCACAGCAGCCCGCTGATAATATTCCAGATGATAGGAACATTCCCCTCTGTAAAAGTCGTAACCGCAAGCAGGAGGCACAGTACCGGCAAAAGACCTATTGTCAGCTCTTTGGAAGAAAGTACATGATATGGCCATTTGAGTCCATTTCCGGAAGATTTCATTTATCTATCGGTCAATCAAAAAAACACCCCGAAGCGCTGCCCCGGGGTCTCTAAAAGTTCCCTTATATAAGTTTCTTCTTTTTCAGTAAGTCCCTTGCCGCCCTTTTTACTTTTTCCCCTGATTTGACGGCCTTGACGACCTTATTAAAATCTCCGTCATCAGAAATCCGGCCCAGTTTATTTATGACCCTTGGAAGCGCGGGAAAATTGATGAGCACATCCTGAGTTATCACAGGTGCATAATAAATTTTGCCGCTGCCCTTCTCCTCAGGTAAATAGCCGAACGGATTGAGCCATACAAGGTCTCTTTTCTCCCGGAATTCTTTTTTTGCTACGTCGTAGTCCTTCTCCATGTCTTTGCTGTTCGGCATATTCAGCATGTTCATCGCGTGGCCCGTGTTTTCTATGACAATCCCCAGTTCTGCCTTTTTGACGGAATCGTAAATGTCTTTAGCGTTGTCAAATACCTTTATGTTCACCGTGGTCCCGGTCCTCTCATTGATGAGTACGGAAACCAGCTCCGCAAGGAGATTTTCATTCACCGAATTCGTTATGCCTATATTCAGTATCCTGCCCACACAGGCCTGCGACTTTACACCGAAAGACAGGAGCACAGACAGCGATACAAATAAAATTACTATTCTAAATTTCCGGTTCATATGGCCGCACCTTTATTCTTTAGTGTCAATCGTAATGTCATAATTGTTTCTCTCTCCTTCAATGGTTATTTCCCCGGTAATATGAAAAGGGGACTGAGGAGGAAATTCCGCGGCATATCCCGTGAAGTATTTCCCAAGGGGAAGATGCAGTGTGTATTCCCCCTTCTCATCCGTCCATGCCGATACATATGCGGGGACCTCCGGCCCGTCTTTATTCCCGGCAGCTATTGCATAAACATTTGCGACCGGGACACCCTTGTGATCGATGGTCCTTCCTGATAGTTTATAATAATCCTCCCGTGTTTTCCTTACAAGCCGCGCGGCCTCTCTGATATCCGCTATTTTAAAGTCCTTCTCAAGTTCCCCGCCTGCCTCAAGTTCGATCTCAAACGGCTCACCTGAATGCTTGTCTCCGACTGCCAGCGGGCCGTATTTCTCTCCTTTGCGAAGCCGCGCAACGGCCTGCCATTTTCCGGCAGGCACAGTCATGCTGAACCTGCCCTGCGCATCGGTCCCCGCAGATATGAAATCCGCGGGCCTCCGCGTGTCGGTCGTCTTGTAAATAAACAGCTCGGCCCCTTTTACGGCCTTGCCGTCCACGTCCGTTATCCGGCCTTTCAAAATAGAATTTTCCTGGGCCATTGCCGGACTAAAAATCAATGCGGCCACGATTACAATGACGGCGCTTATTATGGTCCTTATAATTTTCACTCCCCGGTCTCCACCCTGTCATTCAAAACCGGTTCAAACACAACCGTGCCGATACCCGGCTCTGTTCTTGCGTCAAATATGGTCCCGGCAGGGTCTGCCGTACCCCACCAATTCTCCTTTGCATCAACATCCTCCGTGTTAAAATCGCCGGCCCTGATATTATAATTTGTATTGGAATGGATATTGTTCCTCCTGATCGTCAGCCCTCCGCCGCCTTCCCGCGCGAATATCCCGGTTTCATTCCCGGATATATCATTTCTCTCTATCCGGGCGCTTGCCCTGAATGCCCTTATCCCGATGCCGTTCTCCTTAAACAGTGATCCGGTTATTTCAACCGGCCCGCTCCTGAACCTCATCCCTCCCTGGTTCCTTATGAACCGGGATTTGCTTACTTTCAGGGCGGTAAAATGGCTGTGTACAGCCCAGGTTGCATATTCAAAGTTACAGTATGAAATCACACTGCCGTCCGCATGCTCAAGGAGTATCTCGTCCCAAAGACCGCCTTCGCCCTTATCGGGTGAGGTAAAGGTGATTCTGCTGTCTATTTTCCCTGATGCAATCAATCGCGCATTGCTGATCTTTATCCCTGCGCCCTTTGAAAGATAGACCGTTGTGCCGGGGGAAATTTTGAGCGTTGTCCCTGGGTGCACCTCAACCTGGTCCCTGATGTGGACATAGTTGTTCCATGTAATATTGGACAGGACCTTTTTCACAGGCCATATATAATGGACCGGCTCCTTCCTCGTGGGAAGGTAATCGACCTTGCCACTGCCCTGCTCATCACCCCTATCAAATATCATTTCATCTGTGTTGCCGTCTCCCCACCAGTTTAGCGGCGCAGAGATGTCCGATGCGCCTTCATTTTCAATGGCGTATGTCCCGTTTCCTGTTATTGAGTTTTCGGTAATCGTCCCGGTAAATGACTGAATGCCGATGCCCCGCTCCCCGTTGTCTGAAATCACATTGTCTCTAATCACTGCGCCGGAGGAGAGAACATTTATCCCGTTAAAACCGCTGCCCTGTATAAAATTACCGCTGAGGTCGACGTTGTCACTGTCTTTCAGGGCGACACCGGTCTCAAAGTTGTTCGCAATGATATTTCCGCTGAACCGTCCGTAGAATGAATCATTGACCATGAGGCCCGACCGGTTGCAGTCAATGATGTTTTCACGAACAGCAACAGCGCCTTCCCTGATTTTAAATCCCTCATCCATATTGCGGAGCACCTTATTGTGTAATGCCGTGAGACTTGAGCGGAAGAAATTGACGCCATTGATATTGTTATAGACATAGTTACCGGTAAAGACTATTTCCGAGTCCCTGCCCTTGACGCCGCTCTTATTATTAAAGATATAGTTGTTTTTCATCTCAACTGCCGATTCCTGAAACTGAACGGCCCTGTAATTATTGCTCAGGACAGAGCCCTGCACCATTACATTTGAGAAATGGAAATGAAGTCCCCTGTAGGCGTCCTCTATCCTGCAGTATTCCACCAGGTTCTGGGCGCCGTCGCTGTTCATTATATTTATCGAGTCCCAGTCACCCATTGAACGCGTTATCTCAGCGGACCGGAAGACAATCGGATTTTCCCTTGTGCCCTTTGCGATGAGCACCCCCTGCATCAGGAGTCCATTTTCCCCTATGCCGTCTCCGTTTGTGTCCTTCTTTGTAAACTCGATAATCGTGCCGGGAACAATTACAAGCCTTACTTTTTCAGGGACCCTTATCAGCCCGCTGATTTGTATCCTTCCCCTCCAGACAGTGTCTTCAAGCAATACCCGGTCTTCATACCGTGTTGTTATCTCTTTATGAGGGACAGCGTAATTCTCGATAATATCAGGGCCTGTCCTCCGGCATAATCTGTCATCTCCCGCATGCACTTTCCAGACGTCTCCTGCTTTCTTTAAGATCGCCAGGACGTCGTTGTCCATGGGGCCATATACATACAAATCCTTTTTTCTGTTGCCCTCCACAAAGTTATTGCTTGCATATAACTTTGCCCCGCTGATCTCAAAGACCCCGTAGTCGTTCCTTGTTATCCGCGTACTTTGCATCCGAACAAGCGACTGCACCCCCTGCGCCGCAAGGCCGTAGCGGTTCCCCGTCAAGACAGAGTCCCGGATATGAAGAGCGCCATTAAATACGTGAATACCTGTCTCCGCATTCGAGATGGTGCACCATGTTATGTCCGCGGTCCCTCCATCAATAATGATTCCGGCCCATCGGGCTGAACTGTTTTTAACATGAAAGACAACCGGATGCCCTTCGTCGCCCTCAACCTTCAGTCCGCCCCTGATAGTTATCTCTGTCAGAGAGGAAAGATATTCAGGATCTGTCTTGGTCCTGTCGGAAGGTTCGATGTTGACCTTCGTGCCCGGCAGGATAGTAAGCGTGACACCATGAGCAACGAGTATGTCGTCGGCAATATTGATCTCTCCGCTCCAGACAGCGTCTTTTGTTATTGTCTCTCCCCAAGATACAAACGGGCATAAACAGATGATGAGGACAAAGAAGAACATTGCAATTTTAGGGGAAGTCATAGACTCTATTTTAAGCTAACGGAGCTTGTAAAATAAAATTTGAGGATACCCTCAAGTGATTGCTGGCAAGAATAATTACCACCCCTTAATCCCCTCCTAAAATAGGAGGGGAGCTATTGGCTGCGGTTTAACTCCCCTCCTTAGTCAAGGACCAACAGTAGGTGCCTTAAGCAGGGGTAGGGGTGGTTGGTAAGATTCAGCACGGATGCACAACCGCCCTCCCGACAATCCTGGGAGCAACATATTTAATTTTCTTCACACCGCACCTCCTTCCCGTGGTTATATTAATGATGTGTTAATGTTTTTCCTTCGGCCTTTCTTCTTTCATCTTATGCTTCATTTCTTCCTGGGTATTCATTTCAGGCGCCTGATCCATCTGCTGGCCTTTAGGCCCTCTCTCAAAGTGTCTTACCACCTTAATAGTTATGCCTTGTGTTATTTCTCCTGATTTAACGGCAACGGCAGCGGGCCTTTCCTCGCCGTAACCACCCATTACCGCACCGGTCACAGGCGGACCGCCTCCGTATATGTCCCTGACCCTCAGATAATAATTGCCGCCCTTGTCGACTGCAATGAAGTACTTGCCGTCCGGGCCGGTCTTGTATGATGTGAACGGCGGTATGCCGGTCATTGTCTCCGTGATATAGGCGAATACTATGGCCCCTCCGACAGGGTCTCCGCTCATGTCGACGATTGTGCCTGATATCCCGCTGGACCCTTCGGCGATCTTCCTTGTAAACGGCACGGCCTCTGCAATGACCCCTACGCTGAGACTCTTGCCCTTTTCAATTATATATGCAACTGGAATACCATCTTTATCACGGCTGATGACAAAATAATCACCGTCCAGCGGCGGGCCGATCTTTTCACCCGACATCCTTTTCATGGCACCCATATAAAATCTCCCCGCAGGCAGCATCATGTAAAATTTGCCCTCCTGATCGAGCTCCCCGATCTGTTCCGGGGTCCTCACGAATTTATCCGGGTCCGGTGCAGGTCCTCTATCGGCGTCAAAGAAAACTACCGTGCCGCCCGACATCGGCCCTCCGCCTTTGATCATCATCTGGCCCGATATCCATCCTGTCTCTATTTCATCTGATGCAATACATATTGCTGAAAGAAACACCATGAATAAAAATACCGGCAGGCCCTTTCTCAGCATGTCATCCTCCATTTCTCACCCCAGCTTTCTCAGCAGGAGAGTTTAAAAAAGGTTTATATATAACATTCCCCAATGTCCGGTCCATCCTCCCGTCATATATGGCGCTCCTGATGACCGCTTCCCTGATACTACCCCACCAGTTGTCTCTCATCTGGATATCATACCCCTGTCTTTCACCAAGCCTGTAATTATACAAAACATTATATGATATATTGTTCCGGGTGACAACAGGCTGATATTGATTAAGAGAACCCGCCTTGTCAAACGTCCGGGAGAAATCCACGATATTCTGGTTTGACGGCACAAGGAAGACGCCCACGTCGTTGTTCTTAATATCGTTGTGGGCAATCTCAACCGGCCCTTCAAGCCTTGTATGCCTGATGCCGTAGGCATTGCCGTAAATGTCGTTATGCTCTATGCGAAGCTCCGCCCTTCCGAACCTTATCCCTTCGTGATTACCCTTAAAGATGGAATCGGTAATGACAGCCGTTGAAAAATGAGCCTGGACCCCGGTAAATGCATATTCAAAGACGCAATATTTAACAATGCTTTCTTCACCGGACACAAAGAACAACAGATAAGACCAGTCCATTTTGCCGGGCCTGTCTTCAGCAGAGGTAAACCTGATCACGCTGCCCGGCGAGCCTTCTGCAATCAGCCTTCCGCTGACCGTTATCATGCTGTCCCCTACCCCGTCATGGTCCCTGTCGGTCTTCCTGAACATAATGACCGTGCCGGGAGATATTGTCAGCGTTGCATTCCGGGCCACGTGCACTGTTCCTTTTATTACAATGTACCCGCTCCAAACAGTGTCCCGGTTTATAACTGTGTCTCCATCATACAAATAATTGCGGACCTCCGTCCCTTGCCCCTTGCCCCCTGCCCCCTGCCCCTTGCTTTTTTCCGCCATCACTTTACTGACAATGATATTCACATTATCAATGGGTCCTTTTTCAACGGTGACTGAGTGGTTTGCGTTGTCCTCATAGAGCCCGTAATTTTCTCCCTTTGCCGGGGCCTCTCCGATGAGCTCCCTTGCAACCATATAATAGCTGCCGCTCCCCGCCGTGTTGATTTCATAATGGCCGTCCTTGTCCGTCTTTGCAATATGCTCCGGCATGGTCCTGACGTATAGCATTTGAAACATTTGATCAGGCCTGCCTTTATATGCACTGACATAAAGGTCCGGCATAGGGTTGCCATTCAAATCAGTAACGCGCCCTTTTATGCTCAGCTCCTCTGACATGCGTTCAATCTTATTGTCCCTGAACCTCAAACTACCCTTGCCGGATTTCTTTACCAGGACGGACGGATATGTTTGTTCATCAAGAAAGGCCACGAGATCGTCCTTTGGATAACAGGAGATTTCAATCGGCTTCACTCCCGACTCGGCAACGGAAACCGGATTGCCGTCATAAAAGCAGAAGAGATCGCCTTTTCTCAGGGGCCGCAAGCCGTTGAAGTCCTTCCGTTTACGGGCCACGATAACATATTCACCCGGTTCCGGCGACATCCGGAACAGACCCTGATCATCCGATGTGCTTGTAAGAAATCCCATCCCTCTGAATATTTTGTCCGCCACCGGATAGATTGACACCTGAGCGCCATGAACAGGGGCGCCTTTGAATGTGATCTTCCCATACAGTCCCACGCCGGAAGGCCCGTTGGATATTTCACCTGTCCTTGGCAAGGCCATAAACGGGACCCATAGATCACGGCCGGTTATCTCTACCGGGTTAGCGCCGTGGTATGAAAAATATTTCGTGCCGGATGATTCCCCGGTCGAGATAAAATAATATCTTCCGGGTGGCAGCTTCATCCTGAAAAACCCCTTTTTGTCTCCCTTTGCAAAAACATGCGGGGGCTTTCCGCTGACATAATCTTTGAATGTGTCATATGCAAAGACTTGGGGGTCCTCTAAAGGGCCATTTTCAGAGAGGACAATGCCTTCTATTACAGCAGCTGACGACAAACCCGGGAAACAAAAAACGTAGATTAAAAACAGAACAGACAGCTTTAATTTATACCCGTATCTCATGACATTCAATAATACCACGTGCGATAAAAAAGGAGGATATCCTTTCGAGAATCAACAGGACATCCTCCTTGACATATACAGACCTATGTGCTCAGCAAGGATGGACAACGGCCCGTCCTGTTATCCTCGGCGGCACATATTTTATCTTTTTCATCTCCACCTCCTTTCAGTCGATTGTAAATTTTGGATGTTTAGTTCTTCTTACAGTTGCATAACCTACCGTTAACATAGCATTGGAGGTTGACGGGAAATCATTACCTGCGGTCCCTTAGTAAGATTTCAAAAAGCACAATTGTCATTTTCTGAATTTCATCGATCGTTAATTCCAGCAATCATCACTTAATACTAATATCTAATCGCTTTGTAAAGGTTTCCCGTCAACCTCCAATGCTATGTTTTGCAATATTAATGTTCATCTTCTAATATTCATAGGTTATTACTACCTGCCCGTTTCCTCCGGGACCTGGGCCCCCTCCTCCGACGCCGCCGGCCCCTCCCCCGGTTGAAGAAGTAGTCGAGGGAAAATCCGAGCCGCCCCCTATGCCGCCTGCCCCTCCAACCGCGTAATTCTCACAATAACCTGGATCACATCCTCCTGACCCGTCCCAGTCAGAGCTCCTGCCTCCGGCGCCGCCCGCTGCCTCCATAAGAACTGCGCCGTTGCTGTCTAAAAGTAAAGCGCTGGAACCTCCGCCGCCTGCTCCGCCGTATGCCCAATCATCAGTGTCCGGCCTGTGATCTTCACCATTTCCCCCTGACCCGCCGGAATGATATCCCCAGCCGCCGCCCGAACCTGACGCTTCCGTGGAACCCTCCGTGCCTCCACCGCCGACGTAAATACGCAGCGTAATGCCGGATGCGGAATATGACATGACGACCGAATGTCCGTTCCAGCCGTTCTCCTGGTTGTGTTCACCGTCCTCTCTTCCTCCTCCTCCGCCTGCGCCCTTTACTGTAAATTGAATGTTTGCAGCTCCGGCCGGGATATTTATGTACTGTATCGCGCCGGTATAGTTGAATGTGAATGTCTGCGGAGCAACGTAAATTATGTTGAAGCTGTCACTCACCGAAGGACTGGAAACCGTGCCCGTGTGGACGCTGTCTCTTGCAGTGACCCTCCAGTGCCACGCGCCTATAGGTAACGATACCGTCCAGTTTGTCCCGGTCTGCCATGCTGAACTGTAGCTGACCGGCGAAAAGCCGGATGAGCTGCTGACCTCCACCAAATATTGCGCCGTGTCGCCATCAGGGATGGTGACGGCATTCCACTGCAAGGCAACATTGATATTGCCTCCGCTGCTGTTGGCGTCAGGCTCATCTACCAGCGTCGGGGCTGTCACTGACGAGTCGATCATATAAGTAATTACAACTTGTCCATTCCCTCCCGAATATGGTGTTTCTCCGCCGACTCCACCGGCCCCGCCGCCGGTTGGAGAAGTAGTGACCGGGTAGTCTGAGCCGCCGCCTGCGCCGCCGGAGCCGCCAATTACATAATTACATTCGGAAGACCAGTCCGAGCTTCTGCCACCGGACCCGCCGGCCGATTTCACAAGCATGGTCCCGCCTGAAAGTACAGCGCTTGCGCCTCCTCCTCCTGCGCCGCCGTATGACCAATCGCCAATACCCGTATAATAACATTCGCCATAATCCTCACCCGCGCCTCCTGTGCCGCCGGGATTATAGCCCCATCCGCCGCTTCCGCCGCCAACGGCCACAGGGCCTGCCTGCCCGCCGCCCCCGACGTAAACACTTAGCGTAACTCCCGATGTTGAATCTGATAAGTTGACTAAATGCCCGTTCTGGCCGTCCTCCTGGTTTGCCATGTTGTCTAATCTTCCGCCTCCGCCGCCTGCGCCCTTTATGGAGAACTGAATGTTGATCGCTCCCGACGGAATAGTTAAATATTGTATTGCGCCGGTGTAGTTGAATGTGAATGTATATGTTGTAAATGTGCCGTAGGTTATGCTGAAGCTGTCGCTTGCAGACGGTCCTGATATCGCTGCTGTATGAACACTGTCTCTCGCAGTCACCCTCCAGTAATATGTTGCTCCCGGTGCGAGTTCTACAGCCCAGTTTGTTTGATTGACCGGCAGCCAGCCGGAACTTGCCGTAAACGGCGCGGCAAATCCATTGTCCGTGTCAACATCCACCTGGTACTGGGGTGCGTCGCCATCGGACATTACAACAGAGTTCCAATTCAATGTAATGTTTACAGGTCCCGTGCCGGTTGTGCCCAGCTCATCTATCAAAACAGGGGCTGAAGGGGCCGCATATGTTATGGAGAAGGTATCGCCTGAGTAAACCGATTCGGCTGAGGTATGCACGGAATCCCTGCTTTTGACCTCCCAGGTATAATTGCCGGTGGGCAATGATACCGACCATGTATTCACGCCCAGCCAGCCTGAGTTTGCGTATGCAGAGCCATCCTTTATCACGTTCACATAATATTGAGCGGAATCTCCGTCAGACATGGCGACAGTACTCCAGTCGAATTGGACATTTCTGTTGCCGCCGGTAGTTGTGTAATTACCCTCATCCGTGAGAATTGGGGCTGAAGGGGCCGCATAGATTATGGAAAATGCATCGCTTGCCGAATAACCGGACTCGGATGAGGTATGCACAGCATCCCGTGCCTTCACCTTCCAGGAGTAATTACCCAAAGGCAGCGACACGGTCCATGTATTAGCGGCTATCCAGCCTGAATTCGTATATGCAGAGCCGTCCTTTATCACGTCGACGTAATACCTCGTCGCATCTCCATCAGGACACGCTACAGCATTCCATTGCAAGGTGATATTAATATTCCCTCCGCTGCTGAAGGCATTGGGCTCGTCTGTCAATGCCGGAGAGGATGGGGGCGTTGTAACGGCCCATGATGTAACATTGTTCCAGCTTTGGTCGGCAGCGCTTCCGGTCCGGCCCTCATGACACGACACTGAATAGGAACCGTACGCATCTCCGCTCCAACTGCCTGGCAACCCTCCTCCCCCTCCGCCGCAATCTCTTTCATCTCCTATAAGTTCAGTGTAGCAATCATAACCCGACCCCGATACCGTAGGAACAGCGGTATACCCGACCCTGCCTTTGTGGTTTTTGTTGAGGCAGTTGGTTGCCATCAGCCTGGGCAGTCTTGAGTTATGCGGTATATGGCATTTTGAACATGTGTACTTGTGCTTTGTGTTTACGCCCCAGCCTTTCACCGACTCGTGTATCCTGTCTCTGCTCTTCCATATTCCACCGTTTGCGCCGTCCGTGAGGCCGGCTTTCTGATGACAGTTAAGACATAATCCCGCAAACTGCGCGTCAGTCTGCGTAACGCCTGCCACCGTGTCCATAACATGAGTGCCGAATGTATTCTGGTCTATGTGATAAACATTCCCGGCGTTCACATCATCAATAGTGCTCGTCGTATTATTTGCCGGCGCAGCGTCTTCTTTGTACGGAGCTGTAAGCCACGTGCCTTTAAGGAGAGGCACGGCATACTGCTGGTTTGCGCCTAAGGTAGTGCTCACGCCGTGAGGGTCATGACACGGCGTACACAGCCCGTTGATCTGGTGCGAAGAATCCGGAGGAGAATTAAGGTCCGAGGACCTGCCGAAATGCCCTCCTTTATTCGTAGTCGCCGACTTGTACGGATATCTCGATTGTGGGCCGAATGTACCGGGGCCGAAGTATTCCGTGTCCCAGTATCCCATGATCTTTTGCGCTGCGCCGAATGTATCGGAGAAGCCCCACGGCATTGCTCCCGCGTCAGAGGTCAAATGGCAGTCAAAACATAAACCAGCGCCAGGATTATAGGCGTTCTTGTCTCCTGCCGAGCCACCTGTCGCGGGCTTGTATGTAGCAGTGTAACCGCCCTTGCCCGAGGTGACATCTTTCAGTATTCCTCCGTTGGCCGTTGCACTTGTATAGTTAGTTGCAACACCGCTTACGTTTGAACCGTGGGAGTTATGACAGTCATAACACGCTACATTGACAGGGCCGTTTCTTGTATTTGACCAGGTCTCGTTTAAATTCCATCCCCCCTGGTTATTGGTCGCATTCCCATGGGCTGAGTAGGCCTTTGTGACAGAGTCTTTCGGGGTCATATTAGGGCCGCTATACTTTCCCCAGTTGGTTGTCCCTGTCTGGGAATATCTGCTGCCCACACTCGTGCCGTCCCACGCATACTGCTTCGGGGTCTTGCCGTCTCCAAAGGGCTGTGTCCCGTTGTTCTGGTCGCTGTGGCAGCCAAGACAATGGCTGTTTATCTTTTGTAGCTCGGCCCTCGCTCCATTTGCAGCATATTGAACGGCTGTTGCTCCCGGAGCGTATAATGCAGGTCTCTCACCCGCTCCATAGATTACAAGATCCACGGCAGAACCGGGCGCGGCAGCTCCGCTGTGGTAAGACGTATTAATACTCCCGTCACTGTTTGCCTCCCAGTGGCATTGATAACAATGAGCATCTGTTACAGCCCCCCCCTGTATATGATGGGAATTCCCGTTGAACTGGTCCATTATGGAAACCCTGTTGCCAAGCGCCAGCATATGACATGATATGCACCCGCCTCCGCTTGCGCCCTTGATGCTGAATCCCTCCAAATGCGTATGACACATAGTGCATTTTGCCCCTCCCATTGCAAGATTTATATTTGCATGCAACTGGTCGGGTCCTGCCCCGCTTCCCCTGAAATGGGTTGTCTGAGTATGGCAGACCTCACATATCCCGTTATATACAGCATCACCGTCAGCAAAGGAGTTTGTCCCGGTTGCGTTGAAAAACTTTACGGCCTTGCTCCCGCTGTTCGGGGTGGCCAGCGTGCTTTCGATAAGTTTCCCATACACAATCGCAAATGAATTGCCTGCCGCCACCCTGGACAAATCCACAGGCCCCTGAATGGTCAGGGTATCGCTGGTGTTGG
>JACRQA010000153.1 GCA_016222915.1 Nitrospirota bacterium
GAAGCAGCGGAAGCTTATGAGCATGTTATTATAATAAATCCGCGCGACTCGGACGCCTTTCTCAATCTCGGGATTGCGTATGGAGAATCAGGCATGCATGCAAAAGCGATAGAGACGTTTAAAAAAGTATTAGAGATCACTCCTGATGCTGCAGGCGCTCATTATAATATTGCGATCTCCAGTCTGAGGTTAAACGACAGGGAATCGGCCCTGAAGGAATACGAGATACTAAAAGGCCTTGACCCTCAGATTGCTGAAAAATTGCAGTCTGAAATCAGCAATTAATCCGGGAAAGTTTCGCAACAAATCACAGGACAATAATTATGGATGGGAAAAACCGCTCAGATATCAGTCCGGGATTACGTGTCGCAATCATATTGAAAAAAGACCAGCGCACCGGGAAACTGACAGAGGGGACCGTAAAAGACATCCTTACAAATTCGCCCTCACATCCGCATGGGATAAAAGTCCGTCTGGAGAGCGGTGACGTGGGACGTGTGAAAAAGATACTGACGTAGAGATTAATTTTTCACCTCGCCGGGAAACGCAATTCTTTCCTGCTAATTAGATCAGTAGAGATATGCAACACTATTTTAGTGTTACCGTATTGCCTTATAAAAATTATGCGATATAATGTAATTAACCTGAAGAAGAAAGATTTCTATTTGCTTTATCTAAAAAGCTGACAGCTGATAATTTCTAAATGAATAAAACGAGAAAGATCAAAAAAGTCCTGAAAAGCAAACCGACCATCGAAGGCGCCGGAGTCCATTTAAGGAGGGTTTTCGGTTTCAGCGAGGTCCCGATGTTTGATCCATTCCTGATGCTCGATGACTTCCGGTCGGATGATCCCGAGCATTATCTCAAAGGGTTTCCCTGGCACCCCCATCGTGGGATTGAGACCATTACGTACATGTTGGATGGGAAAGTGGAGCACGGTGACAGCATGGGCAATAAGGGTGTGATAACACCGGGCGACGTCCAGTGGATGACCGCGGGAAGCGGCATTATCCATCAGGAGATGCCGAAGGGAGACAGCAATGATGTAATGGGAGGGTTTCAGTTATGGGCCAATCTCCCGGCGTCACACAAGATGATGGACCCCAGATACAGGGACGTGAAGAGCGGACAGATCCCCGAAGTGGAGCAGAAGAACGGGGTAATAATAAAAATCATATGCGGCAGTATCGGCAAAACAGAAGGGCCGGTGAGGGACATTGTCATCGACCCTCAATATCTTGACGTCACTGTTCCTCCGGGGACTGAATTTACGCATCCTACCAAGAAGGACCATACCGTATTCGCGTATGTTATCGGAGGCAGGGGTTATTTTTGTAAGGAGAAAAATCCGTTCACCTATGAAATGGTGGGGGAGAATTACTTTGATCTTGCGCGTGATCCTTATGTGAGTAACGGGACACTTGTGCTCTTTGATAAAGGGGACGAGATAAAGGTCATAACAGAAGACAAACCTGTCCGGTTCCTGCTGATCTCCGGACAGCCGATCGGCGAACCCGTGGCATGGTATGGTCCTATCGTGATGAACACCCAGGAGGAATTGCGGGTGGCCTTTGAAGAATACCGGAGCGGCGCCTTTATTAAGTACGGTAAATGACGTAACAGATTCTATCTGATCTTTCCAGCAGGGCAATAATGCCCTTGTCTTCAACTATCAGTATTTTCTTCGTTCCCATCGATGCGCTCCTTTTTAGTAAAAGCAATAAACACCTCTGTCCCTCCGTCTGAACGGACATTTAAAGTCCCCAGGAGTTGCTTGGTAAGCACATTGACGATCTCCATACCCAGTGTGGACGTCTGCCTGTAATCGAAACCTGCGGGAAGACCGACCCCGTTGTCCCGGATAGACAGCCTGTATGTATTTCCTTCTTTTGTAAAACTGACGACCACTTCTCCGGTCCTGTCTCCGGGAAATGCATATTTGAAGCAGTTCGTGATAAGCTCGTTTATTATCAGCCCGCAGGGGATAGCTGAATCGACCTCAAGCACGATGTCCTCAACATTAATCTTTACGGCGATTTTTCTTACATCTATACTATATACGGCTTTCAACTCCCTTATGATGTGATGAATGTAATCACTGAAGTTTATGCCCGATAAATCTTCTTTCTGATAAAGTCTTTCATGGACCAGCGCCATGGCCCTGATCCGCTGCTCGCTTTCTTCAAACGGCTTCCTGAGTTCTTTGTCCTGTATTTTTTGTGCCTGCAATTTAAGAAGGCTCGTTATGACCTGCATGTTGTTTTTCACCCGGTGATGTACCTCCCGGATGAGGGTCTCTTTCTCTTTCAGGGACTTTTGTATCTGCTCCTCAACCTTCTTTCGCTCGGTGATGTCCTGGAACAGTGCTACAAAACACTGCGGGTTTCCCAGGTTGTCACGAATGACCGCAGGGCTTATTATGACATTTAATACGGTCCCGTTTTTTCGTAAGTAGCGTTTCTCAAATGACATAAAATCACATTCTCCCGAAAGCTGCTTATTAAGGGCATCTAATCCTATCTGGACATCATCGGGATGCGTGATGTCAGAGAAGGTCATTGACAACAGTTCTTCCATCGAATACCCCAGCATCCTGCACAAGGCTTGGTTGACCCTGAGAAACTGGCCGTTCAGGTTTACAATCGACGCGCCGAAACTCACGTTCTCAAAGGCGCCTCTGAAACGATTCTCGCTTTCCCTAAGCTTCTCCTCGGCCTTTTTGCGTTCGGTAATGTCCCGGATAAAGCTGAGAAATACCTTCTTCCCCTCATAAGCATACAGGCGCGCATTTACCTCTACGGGCATTACAGTCCCGTCTTTTTTTACATGGGCGGTCTCGAATACAGCAAAGCCGCGGTCGCGTAACTGGGCCAGCCTCTCAGGTACTTTGGCAGCAAACTCAGGAGGGTCAAGCTGACTTACATGCATGGCAAGCATCTCTTCTTTTGAATATCCGAGACGACTATAAGCGACGCTGTTGACATCTATGAAGCTCCCATCCATGTCCAAAATAAAAATAGCATCTGTAGCAGACTCAAACATTTCCCTGTATTTTATCTCGCTTTCACGCAACGTCTTGGCCATGCGCTCAAGTTCGCTATTTTTTTGTTCAAGGGATTTTTGTCTCGACTGGATATTGTCAATAGAATAAAAAATCGCTGCAAGAAGCAGCGAAAATAAAGTTATGTCCGTCATTGTAGTCCTGAACTGGTGCGCTAAATAGGAGTCATTGATATACTGGACGAAATATGCTGCCGTGTCCCCTTTCACGTCCTGGACCGGAAGAAAAGCTACCAGATAATCTTTGCCGTCCGCTGTTCCTTTTTCCACAAACCGCTGCATGCCGGCAAGCCTGTCACGGACTTTGTTCCTCAGCTTTTGATTGATAGAGTCGACTATCGTGTCCTCAACGGCGTCCTGCCCGATCATAAAATCGTCAGACAGGCCGCTTTCTCTGTAATTGCGTTTCTTCCAGTCCGCATAAGTCATATTATCCACGATTGTCCGGTTAATCATGAACAAGTACTGAGCCGGGAATATCTGGTTAAGGTGATTGATAATACCTTCAGCGGTTATGCCGAACTCAATGCTTCCGACATGCCTCCCATTGTTAAAAAGCGGATACATAAAGCGGTATCCGTCCGCGAAATAACCAACCTCATACCCCTTAACGGGCACTTGCTTTTTGTTCACCTCATAAACCGCCGTCCTCCTGAATAAATTATCGCCGAATTTTTCGGGGGCGTGCATTCTCAGGAAGCTGGTGCCGTCCTTCAGATGGAAATGGACCTGCCATATTCCTAAGGCCTTTTGCCTTTCATAGGAAGGCAGTATGAGACGGTGCAGCTCGTTTCTTAAGACATCTCTTTTTTTATAATCATCAAGCGCCGATGCGAGCAGCTTTAGCGCTTCAGGTTTATTTACCTCATCATTAAAGATCACCTGGACGGCCAGATCATAACCGGATGTGGCACCCCGGTACCCTGCATCAAAGGCCCGGAGCAGATGTTCTCTGTATTTATTGTCATGTTTCCTGTAGTCGTTGAGAAAATATAATACGATAAAGATTTCTATGAAAATAAATAAAACCAGCAGAAAAGGCCTGCCTGCAAATGGCCTGGTTGAAAGACCGGGAATTTTGTTTTTCATTCTATATGCCTTCGGAAGGCCATCAAGGATCTAAGTTTTATAAAAAAGGGCAAGTTTATATGCGCCTCGTCTGACTGTTCCTGAACAATGCAATGCATCTTCTTTCATAAACTGGAATAAGCTGCACACAGAGAAAATCGCCGCATGGGAATGATTATAACATGATTACAAGTGGGGTCACAGCATGACCGTGATCCACGAATCAGGATTATTGTGCTAAAATTAACCTCATAACCACTATGGGAAATCGGAATTTGAGAGTTTAAGATCATGACGGTGATAAATTGGATATAGGTACTGTCTTCAATATAACTTTTGACCTCAATTTTCTTTATAGCCTGGTCAGCATAGTAATAATCGATCTTATTCTGGCCGGTGACAATGCCGTGGTTATTGCAATGGCTGTACGGTCACTCCCGCTTGAGCAAAGGAAAAAAGGCATATTTTACGGGGCCGGCGCAGCCGTTTTACTGAGGGTGATTGCGACGTTTTTCATAGCGCAGCTCCTACAGATGAATTATATCAAGTTGATCGGCGGGGCATTGATCTTGTGGATAGCGGTAAAACTCTTTGTCGAAGGCGTGCCTGAAGAAAATCTCAGGAAAGAGGCAACAACCATAGCGCAGGCGATCAAGGTCATTGTCATTGCAGATATAACTATGGCGACCGACAATATGCTGGCAGTGGGCGGCGCATCGCACGGCAATCTTTTTCTCCTGCTTTTTGGTCTCGGATTGAGCATACCGTTTGTGGTGTTCACAAGCAACCTGCTCTCCACTCTGATGGACAAGTATCCCGTTATAATTTATATCGGGGCCGCCATACTCGGCAAAGTCGGGGGAGAGATGATGATTACTGATCCTGTTATCGTAAACATAACGGGAACGAGTGATACTCTGAAATATTCCGTAGAGATCATCTTTGCAATCGGCGTTATCCTGGCCGGGAAACTCTGGATGAAGTGGAAGGTTACAAGGGAAGAGAAGAGAGATCACGTGCATGAAAAACTCAGTGAATAGCCGTTCATAAAGGAGTTATTATGGCCATCTTAACAGTCTCAAGGGAGTTCGGGAGCGGAGGAAGGGAAATATCCCAGGCCGTAGCTTCACAAATGAATTATCAATATGTGGACAAACAAATTATCCTGTCCGATTTAAAGGCCGCCGGTAATAAATGGGAAAAGTGGGGAGAAGCCCTTGATGAACACTGCCCGACCGTGTGGGAAAAGTATGATTGGTCTTTCAGGGGGTTTTCAGCGCTGATACAAAGCTGCATCCTTAATTACGCGCTCAAAGACAGGGTGGTGATCATGGGAAGGGGAGGCAACTTTCTTCTCAAAGGCATACCGTCTGCATTCAGTATCAGGTTTATTGCGCCGATCGACAAGAGAATTGAAAAGATCATAACGCGTGAGTCCGTTGACAGAAAGACCGCAAAATGGCTGACTGAAAAGACGGACAGCGCAAGGGCCTGCTTTATACGCTCCATTTATAGTAAAGAATGGGATGATCCTGCGGAATTTGACAGGGTATTCGACACGTCGGCTGAGGATGTAGAGACAATAATTAAAGTCATTAAGCTCACGCTCTCGCAAAGAGAAAAGGCGGCGAAAGACATAAAACTTCTCCGCATGCGGGCTGAAGCCGCAAGGGTAAAGGCGGCTTTACTGACAAACCCGAAATTATTTGTCCCGACACTGGATGTTTTTCATGAGGGACAAGGGATTGTAATACGGGGGGTCGTCCACAGCGCGAAGGAACATAAGGCCGTTGAAGAAGAGGCCAGGAGGCTCGCCGAAGACATGCCTGTACGGTGTGAATTGCATTATAGAAAATGAGCTGGCGGGCTGCACTGAAACAAGTCCCTGAGGTTTCCTTTTGATTAAATTGTATAATAAATCCGTTAAAATCTTTTTTAATTAAACAGGAGGAGATTATGAATTACAGGATATCAGCAATCGTGACCGCTTTTATAGTGATGTTCTTTGTCCATTCGGCATCAGCCATGGACATGAAGGACGGCCTGTGGGAAATTACTACAAAGATGGAGATGCCGGGAATGCCTATGGAAATGCCGCCGTTTAAATATACTCAATGTCTTACAAGCAAAGACAATGTGCCTCAGGACAAAAGTCAGGACAAGGAGCATAACCGGGACTGCAAGATCAAAAACACGGAGGTATCAGGTAATACCGTGACGTGGGAAGTCCTTTGTATCAGCGAAGGCAAGCCTGTAAAAAGCATTGGTCAAATCACTTACAAGGGCGACTCATTTGATGGGGAATCAAAGACAGAAATGGACGGGATGAACATGGTCCAGAAGATGAGCGGCC
>JACRQA010000160.1 GCA_016222915.1 Nitrospirota bacterium
GGGATCATGCTGAGTATACTCTCCAGGGAGCCCATTTTCTTGATCTGTTTTATCTGATTTACGAGGTCCTCATATGTAAATCTGTCTTTCTTGATTTTACCTTCGCGTTCGAGGGCGTCCTCCAGGTTCACCGCTTCCTGGGCTTTTTCAACGAGAGACACTACATCCCCCATGCCTAAAATCCTCGACGCCATTCTCTCAGGATGGAAAGGCTCAAGAAAATCGACCTTTTCACCAACGCCGATAAATTTAATCGGCTTTTCAGTGACGTGTACAATCGAAAGGGCCGCCCCGCCCCGTGCATCTCCATCCATCTTTGTGAGAACAACTCCCTGCAGGTTGAGCCTGTCATTAAAGGACTTTGAAATATTGACCGCATCCTGCCCCGTCATGGCATCGGCGACAAGCAGTATCTCGTGCGGCTTCGCGGTTTTCTTCAGGTCATCGAGCTGGTCCATCAGGTCCTCGTCAATGTGAAGCCGGCCCGCAGTGTCAAGGATCAATATGTCCCTTCCTTCCAGATTCGCTTTCTTCAGGGCATCCGGATAAATGGCTACCGGGTTGTCTCCTGGCCTGGTTGCATGCACCGGCACATCAATCTGTTTACCGAGAGACACAAGTTGATCAATAGCAGCGGGCCTGCCCGTATCCATTGCCACAAGCATCGGCCTTCTGCCGTCTTTCTTGAAATTGTTTGCGAGCTTTGCCGCAGTCGTGGTCTTGCCTGATCCATGAAGGCCGACAAGCATTATGACCGTCGGGGGATTGGGCGCGAGATTGATCTTACTCTGGCCTCCACCCATAAGCTCACAGAGGCTGTCATGCACGATTTTTACGACCTGCTGACCGGGAGTTATACTGTCAATTACCTCTTTGCCGACTGCCCGTTCCCTGACCTTTTCAACAAAGTCCTTGACTACCTTAAAATTAACATCGGCCTCAAGCAGGGCCATCCGGATCTCTTTAAGGGCAGCCATCACGTCATCTTCCTTGAGAAGACCGCGTCCCTTGAGCTTCTTGAATATTCCCTCTAATCTGTCAGATAGTGATTCAAACATAAAAAAAGTTGTTGGGGTTTTTGGGTTTTAAGGGTTATGAGTTAGTAAAGAACCAATCCCCAATTCCTGTATTTAAAAATTCTCCTCTATATATTTTTCTGCGGACACCCCTGCTATTGCACCGTCACCAACCGCTGTAGCGATCTGTTTCAAAGGTTTTGCCCTGACATCTCCGGCCGCAAATACACCCGGAGTAGTGGACGACATATTCTCATCGGTAATTATATAATTATTTTCATTGAGATCGACCAGCCCTCTTAGGAACGCGGTGTTCGGATTAAACTTCCAGAGATGACTGCTCACCGGTTTTTATATTCTTGATGTGTATGGACTTCACTCCCCGGTCGTCTCCCTCGATTTTTTCCGGGATGGAATTCCAGATAAATTTGATCTTCGGATTTGCAAAGGCCCTTTCCTGTACGACCTTTGCCGCCCTGAGCAGGTCTCTCCTGTGTATTATATAAACGGTCTCAGCGAATTTTGTCAGAAACAGCCCTTCCTCAACCGCTGAATCTCCTCCTCCTATGACAGCCAGCTTCGTATTTTTGAAAAAAGCCCCGTCACAAGTGGCGCAGTATGAGACCCCCCTGCCCCTGAATGTGTCCTCGCCTTTTATTTTCAGCAGTCTCGGATTTGAACCCGTTGCGAGAATGATGCTCTTGGCCTCATATTGCCTGTTGTCCTCAAGGGTGATCTCCTTGATCCTGCCGTTTAAAACTATGTTGACAACGGACCCCTGGATTATTTCGAGGCCGAACCTTACCGCCTGCTTCTCCATTTTCTGAGAAAGCTCAGCGCCTGAGATACCTTCTTCAAAGCCGGGGTAATTCTCTATCCACTCGGTAGTCATGACCTGTCCGCCGGTGAACGCTTTTTCAATTAGCAGGCTTCTCAGACGGCCCCTGGAAGTATAAAGCCCTGCTGTGAGTCCAGCAGGGCCTCCGCCGATAATTATGACGTCATAGACCATTGTCCGGATTTATCCCAGCAGGGAGTCAAGTTTGGATTTAAGCTGGGCCTTCGGCACAGCGCCTACTACCTGGTCCATCACTTTGCCTTCTTTGAAAAACATAAGGGTAGGGATCCCTCTGATATTATAACGGCTGGCAAGGTCCGCGTTCTCATCCGTATTGACTTTTGTAAAAGTGACCTTCCCCGCGTATTCCTTTGCAAGCTCTTCAACAACAGGGGCTATTATCTTGCATGGTCCACACCATGTGGCCCAGAAATCGACCATAACAAGGCTCTTTGATTGCAACACTACAGAATCAAAGGTGTCATTTGTAACGCTCGTGACTGCATCTGACATTTATAAGTCCTCCTATCTATAATAAAGAATTATTTTCTGGAAAAAGTTTCATAAATTATATGTCTAACATAACAGCTTTGTCAATTTATCTATACAAGCGGTAAGTTCATGAAAAAAATATATACACTCGGCACAGGTTTACGCAGTCTGGAAGATTTTATTGAGATACTCAACTCCTTCAATATAGAAGCTGTTATAGATGTCAGGAGTTATCCATCGAGCAAGCTTGAGCATTTCAGAAGGGCAAATCTCGAAAACACACTCTCTAAAGAAAAGATCGAATATCATTATCTGGGGAAAGAGCTCGGCGGTTTCAGAAAGGGAGGATATGAGAATTATTCTCTGACCAAGGAATTCGAGCTCGGGATAAGCTTACTTGAGAACATAGTGGTCGACAAAACATCCGTCATCATCTGCGCGGAGCACTTTCCATGGAAATGCCACCGGCGGTTCATCGCAAGGGCGCTGCATAAAGAAGGCTGGATTGTCGAGCACATAATAGACAAGGGGAAGGTATGGATACCGGGATGAGATAAACGGTTCAAGATTATTTATAATGTATGTTAGAATTTATGCATTATATTTCAGGACGTTTGACTAACGCATAAACAATGTCCTATCTGCGTATTTTTGTCATTCCGGGCTTGACCCGGAATCCAGAGATAAAAAACTGGATTCCCGCCTTCGCGGGAATGACGCTCTGTAAGGATATTTCTTATGCAACATTCAATAATTATCAGATCGGAGAGGGAGGCAGTTAATGGCGGAAATAAAAAGCCGTGAAGACAAACCAATACCGGGAGTTGATTATTCGGAGATTCGTATCCCTGATGAGTTTTATCTGGGGACAGGGGAATTTACTACAATGGTCGAGCCCAAGGCATTGGGCAAGATCAACCCGATAATAAGCAACGTGATGAACGAACCTTACTTTTTAATGATAGTGACCATTAACCTGGGAATCAATCAGGTCACCGCACTCTTGGGCAAGGCCCATGACGAAGGCCCTATCTGCCGGAAGGTTTTCGATATCCCCAAAAACGTAAACGTTGAAAACGCAAACGACTTTACAGTATGTTTCAATGAATGGGACATCTCAGAGGTAAAGTTGAACGGGACTGCTTTGAAACCGGCGGAGTAGAATTAACGATAATGTTATAAGGATTATATTTTGGGTAAAAAGAATAAAGGACAGAAGAAGCCGTCTCCTCCGGAAGAGACCCCGGTCAAAGAACAATCAGCCGACCGGAAGACCAGGAAAAAACAGCCGGCGCTGCAAAAGCCGGAGGGGCCAAACATGCCTCTGACAGGACTCGCGGTCACAGGCATGTTATTGACTGCGTATCTGGCCCTTACCGTCTGGTTAGGCCATCCACCACTCTACTGCAAAGAGGGAAGTTCATGCGATATTGTACAGCGAAGCCGGTGGGGGACCTTTCTGACATTGCCCACGGCTTTCTGGGGTTTTCTGACTTACACCACGCTTGCCTACATCGGCCTCCGGGTCCGCAATCCCATGTCTCACTGGAAATCAGCCTGGACAGTCTCTATGGCGGGATTTGGTTACAGTATTTATCTTATAGCAATTTCCCTGTTCGTAATCAAAGCAACCTGTGTCTACTGTATCGTATCCTTTTTGATCATGGCAGGCATCTTCGGAGTAGTGACTTTCCAGCGCCCGAAGGATTTGCCGAAATTCAACTTTACCGCATTTGCAAGACAGACAGTCATAATAACGGCAGTGATCATCGGCGGAATGCACCTGCACTACAGCGGCATCTTTGATCCGGCAGCCGGGCCTGAAGACCCCTATCTGAAAGGACTGGCCGAACATCTAACGCAGGACAAAGCCATTTTATACGGCGCATACTGGTGACCGTCATGCGTGGAACAGAAGTCTCTGTTCGGGGCATCAGCAGGTCGTCTCCCATATATAGAGTGCTCTCCCGGAGGCCAGGGAGGGCCAAAGGCCACGGAGTGCATACGGGAAAGGATCGAATCCTATCCAACATGGTTTATCAGGGGACAAAGGCATGAAGGGATACTCAAACCCGATCAACTGGCCGCGTTTTCCGGTTACCAGGGGACTAGGTGACGGACTGGTTAGACAGCCGGTAATGAAAACCTGGCAAAAGGTAGACTATAGCCTCAGGTTAAAGAAAGATTGCATATCAAAAAAGGGTTCTTTCATAAGAAAGGAGCTTACTATCTTGAAAAAGGCATCATATGCAGTGCTTGCCCTTCTGATGTTTATCAGCATTTCGGGATGCAGACAAGATGAACAGAAAACAATTGTCCTTGAACAGGTTAAGCCTAAGGTCGCAGAAAATAATCCCAATGTAAAACACATACGGATCGCGGTGGGCGGCATGATTACCCCGAAAGAAGGGGTCGCCTATTACAAGCAGTTTCTTGAGTACGTGCAGGAAAAACTCGGCGTAAAGGTCGATTACGTTGACAAGCAGGCTTATGGTGAAGTCAATGAGATGCTCAGGACAAAACAGCTTGACGCCGCGTTTGTATGCAGTGGTCCGTACGTTGACGGTCATGAACAATTCAATCTCGAGCTCCTGGCCGCCCCCCAGGCCTATGGAGAGACCGTTTACTACTCATACATAATCGTGCCGAAAGACAGCCCGTTCCATTCATTCAGCGGGTTGCGGGGCAGGGAATTCGCATTCACAGACCCATTGTCAAACAGCGGCAAGCTGGTCCCGACGTATATGCTGGCGAAAATGAACGAGACGCCGGAGAGCTTCTTCAGCAGCTTCATTTTCACGAAATCACATGATAAGGCAATTAAGGCCGTGGCACAGGGGATCGTCGATGCGGCGGCAGTCGATAGTCTTATCTGGGAGTATTTAAACAAGATCAATCCGGAGTTTACCTCAAAGACGCGCATCATAGAAAAGTCTCCTCCCTACGCCATCCCTCCGGTGGTGGTCCACCGCGACCTTGACCCGGAGTTAAAGAAACAGCTGCAGCAGATATTCCTCAACGCTCATACAGATCCAAAAGGGCGGGAGCTTCTGAATAAAATGATGATCGACAAGTTCGTCCTTATCAACGACAGCGCCTATGACTCAGTCCGGGGAATGAAGTCATGGCTTGAAGGACATCATGCCGAAAAAAAGGATTAATTCTTATATGGGTCATTTCAGCATACGCACTAAAATTATCGCCGTCATGATCGGGACTACGCTGTTTTTCGGGCTGAGCATGATAGTATTTGCCAAAACA